>DASYNV010000224.1:0-7457 GCA_036008365.1 Steroidobacteraceae bacterium
ACGGCGGGTGGGCTTTGCCTCCCAGAGCCATTTCACCGCCGTCTTCAGCAAGCGATGCGGTCTGCCGCCCAAGCGCTATCGACAATCCTGTCGAGGCTGAGACCAAGGATACGCGCGCATGCGGGCGGCAGCGGCGGTGCGGCCTTGGCGCTCGGCATCTCGCTACTGCTGACGGCCTGCGGCACCACCGCACCGATCAGATCGGCCGTGGCAGGATCGAGCGACATCGGGACGCCGGTCACGATCTATGTCGTGCGCCGAAGCTGGCACATCGATGTGGGCGTCGCTGCCGAACAGGTCGCCGCACCGCTGAGCACGCTGCGCGCGCAGTTTCCCGGCGTGCGCTACCTGTTGTTCGGCTTTGGTGACCGCCACTATCTCGAGGCGCGAAATCGCGGCCTGCCGGCGATGGTGGCCGCACTCTGGCCGGGCGATGGCTTGCTCCTGGTGACTGCTTTGACAGGCACGCCCGCGGCGGCCTTTGGAGAGCAGGCCGTGATCGAGTTGCGACTCAACGCCACGCAGGCGCGCCTGGCCCAGGAGCGTGTGCTGGGGTCGTTGTCGCTGCGCGATGGAGCATTGCAGTCGGATGGCGCAGGGCCCTACGATGGCAGCATTTACTTACGCGCCGCGCAGCGCTACTCGGCCTTCCACACGTGCACTACATGGGCCGCCGAGGTGCTTCAGGCAGCCGGATTGCCGGTGCACAGCCGCGGTGTGCTGTTCGCGGGGCAACTGTGGCGCCAGGTCCGCCGCATCGCGGATGACACCGCTTCCCGCCAATCAGCGACAGGGCGGTTCGCTGCCGTCGGAGCAGACCACGGTCGTCGTTGAGTTCGACGGCACCACCACGGTCGTCTTGGCCGGCGGCGGCGGGCTGCTGCTGCTGGTACAGCCCGACAACAGGAACGGCGCCAATATGGCTTGCAGGGTATCGTTGCAGGGATGTCGGGTGCATTGTGCCAACCGAATCTCGGCTCAACGGTTCGCGCTCGTTGCGCCCAGGATTTCCGCGCGAATGTCGGTGATCTCGCGCGCGCGCGACGGAACGGCGCCTTCACAGCGGTCCGGCCGCGGGCAATGGGCGCTGCGCGGGCAGATGATGCGAGCCGGATGTTCCAGCGCTTCCTCGACCCAGGCGATATTGAGCACGCCGGCCGCGGCTCGCAGTGCGTTGGCCGCGATGGGCGGCATCGGCGCATCGCTGCGTCGTCGCAGGCACTCGGCGGTGATGCTGGCGATGATTTCGCTGGAATTGGTGCCGTTTGCATCGAGCACCGGCGCGAGATCTATGCCGACCGAGAGCACGTGCGGATTGCCCGCCATGTCGCGCGTTCGCAGCGAGTAGCAGCAATAGAGCAATGACCGATCCTGGTCCCGCAGCACCGAGATCTGCGAGTCGGATTCCTTCTGATGGCCGCCGATCATGCGAAACACGGCCCACTGCGGGCAGGGGTCCGAGACGCGCGCCATGTTCCCCCAGGGCAGAGGAATGCCGTTACCGCGATAGACCGCGCGCAGATAGCCGGGCGGATAGGCATCGAAGAAGTGCCAATACGGATAAGGCGACACTTTGGTCATGCGGCGCATGATCACGGCCGGCGTCAGATCGAGTCGCGTCGCCGCTTCGATCCGGTAGCGCTCGCGCGCCAGAAAGCGGCGGAACGGGATCTTCGGACACAGCAGCGCCCCGGCGAAGAAGCTGCACTCGAAATCGCGCCAGGCATGCAGCACGTCCTGCGCGCGCAGACCGGCCACGTCCGAGCCGCCCTCGGGACTGCCGCCCATTTCGCCGCCGGTGGCGTGCGCTGATTTCATGCCGTCGCCGCCGTGCAGCACCTTGTGTCCGATGTGGGTGGCGAGATCGAACTTCAGGCGCGCGGGGTCGGCGCGCAGGGCGCGATTCAGATACACGGTGCCTGGTGGCTCGAAGAATGAGCGCACGATGCTGCGGACCTCCTGATCCTTGTCGCGCACCAGGGCCGGCCGGCGATCGAACCAGCGCAGGTGCAACCCATGCCGCGTCGCCAGCTGCAGCATTTCATCGACCGATAGCGGAAAGCGGCGCTCACCGACGCTCTCGGCGCTGCGCTCGAGGTCCGGGAAGTCGTTGCGCGACATTTCCTGGTGCGAGCGGATCAGCAGGTGCGCGAATTGCCGGCCGCTGGTGCCGGTTTGGGTCAGCAGCTCCGGGATCGCCGATTGCAGCAATTCCTTCGAGAACAGAAAGCCCGGCTCGAGCGGGATGCGCGCTGCACCGCCGCCACGCACCGCCGGCGCCGTCTCGCTGACGTCGGAGCCTTCGTCGAGAAACCACGCCACCTCACGCTGAAATACGTGCGCCAGCAGCGCCAGCAGCTCGGGCGAGGGCGTGCGCTTGCCGCTTTCGATCATGCTCAGATAGGAGACCGAAGGGGCGTTTTGCGCATCCATCTGCACGCAGCGGCTCGACAGGTCCTCGAGCGTAAGGGCGTTGCGCTTACGGATATTGCGCAGCTTTGCGCCCAGGAAGTGGCCTTTGCGGAGTAAATTCGACATGCAGGTGTGAAATTAACACTGTGAAGTTTTTAAAGTCAAATACTCGCTGCCTGACGGTTATGCTGCGGCCGCATGAACTCCGTCCTGTCCGAACGGCCGGGCAATCTTGTCCCTCGGTTCCCGCCCGACGCCGCCGCGAGCACCGCGCTCGAGATCGCGCCGAGCCGTGTCGAGCGCGCCCACGAGGTGCTGTCTACGGACGCATTGGCGTTGCTCACGAGTCTGCACCGGCAATTCGAATCCCGCCGTCTGGAGTTGCTGGCCGCGCGCCAGCTGCGGCAACAGGCCTTCGACGCCGGCGAATGGCCCGATTTCCTTCCGACATCGGCCGATGTGCGCAGCGATCGATGGCGCATCGCGCCGCTGCCGGGAGACCTGCTCGATCGGCGAGTGGAGATTGCGGCTCCACCCGACCGAAAGGCGATGATCAACGCACTCAACGCGCCGGTGCAGACCTTCATCGCGGATTTCGAGGATGCTTGTTCGCCCACCTGGGACAATGTGCTGCGCGGGCAGATCAATCTGGCCGATGCGGTCAGGCGGCGCATCAGCGTCGCCGATGCGGGCAAGGTGTATCAGCTGAATCAGCACACGGCCACGTTGATCGTGCGGCCGCGCGGCTGGCATCTGTCCGAGAAGCATGCGCGCGTGAACGGCGAGCCGGTGTCCGGCGCGCTGTTCGATTTCGCGCTCTACCTGGCCGGCAACCATGAGGCGCTCGCGCGTCGCGGTACCGGGCCGTACCTCTACCTGCCGAAGCTCGAGAGCCACTTGGAGGCGCGGCTCTGGAATGACGTGTTCGTGGCCGCGCAGGATCGAATGGGCATTCCCCGAGGCACCATCAAGGCCACGGTGCTGATCGAGACCGTGCCGGCGGCGTTCGAGATGGACGAGATCCTGTTCGAGCTGCGCGAACATGCGGCCGGGCTCAGCTGCGGGCGCTGGGACTACATTTTCAGCTTCATCAAGAAATTCCGTAATCGCGCCGAGTGTGTGCTGCCGGACCGCTCAGGCCTGACGATGGACCGCGCGCCGCTGAAGCCATATGAGGATCTGCTGATCCAGACCTGCCATCGCCGCGGAACGCACGCGATCGGTGGCATGGCGGCGCAGATGATCATCCGCTCCGAGCCCACCGCCAATGCGGCGGCGATGGAGCGTGTGCGTGCGGACAAATTGCGCGAGGCCGAGGCCGGTCACGACGGCAGCTGGATCGCGTACCCGGCGCTGGCGGCCGTTGCCCGACAGGCATTTGACAGCGTCCTGTCGCGCAGGCAGTCCGCCGGGTTCAATCAACTCGGCGTGTTGCGCGACGAGGTGCGGGTCACTGCGGCCGATCTGCTGCGTGTGCCCGACGGCGCGATCACCGAGGGCGGCATCCGCCTCAACATCCGGGTCGGTTTGCAGTATCTCGAAGCATGGCTCGGCGGCAACGGCAACGTTCCGCTCTATCACGTCCTGGAAGATGCAGCGACCGCGGAGATCTGCCGCGCACAGCTTTGGCAATGGCTGCGGCACGGCGCGCGCACGGCCGAAGGCTGGGTGCTTACGCCGGGTCGGTTCCATGCGCTGCTGGCGGACGAGCTCGAACGCATCCACCGCGAAGTCGGCAGCGCGCGGACCCTGTCAGGCGTGTTCCCGAGCGCCACGCGCCTGTTTGCGGGCATGGTGACCGACGACTGCTTTGATGAATTCATGACACTGCCCGCCTACGAACTGCTGTCGTAGCGCCGATCCGATTGCGACCGCCTGGAGAGTCAACGCATGAATGCACCGAGAACACTGCCGACCGCCGAGGAACTGCGCAGCTACTGGCGGGAAAGCCCGCGCTGGCGCGGCGTGCGGCGCGATTACAGCGCCGAAGATGTCGTGCGCCTGCGCGGCACGGTCCCGGTGGAGCACTCGATCGCGCGTATCACGGCCGAGAAACTCTGGCGGTATATCAACGAGAAGCCCTTCGTCAATGCGCTCGGTGCGCTGACCGGCAACCAGGCGCTGCAGCAGGTCAAGGCGGGTCTCGATGCGATTTATCTGTCCGGCTGGCAGGTTGCCGGAGACGCCAATCTCGCCGGCCAGATGTACCCGGATCAATCGCTTTATCCGGCCGATTCCGTGCCCGCGGTGGTGCGCGCCATCAACAACGCGCTGCGGCGCGCCGATCAGATTCACCACGCAGAAGGCGACGATTCGATCGACTGGCTCAAGCCGATCGTTGCCGATGCCGAAGCAGGGTTTGGCGGGGTGCTCAATGCCTTCGAGCTCATGAAGGGCATGATCGAGGCCGGCGCCGCGGGCGTGCACTTCGAGGATCAGCTGTCCTCGGCAAAGAAGTGCGGTCACATGGGCGGCAAGGTGCTGGTGCCGACGCAGGAGGGTATCCAGAAGCTGCAGGCCGCGCGCCTGGCTGCGGACGTCTGCAATGTCCCGACCGTGCTCGTGGCACGCACCGACGCTGAATCTGCGAATCTGCTGACCTCCGATGTCGATGAGCGCGACGATGACTTCATCGACCGCTCCAAGGAGCGCACCGCGGAAGGGTTCTACTACGTGCGGGCGGGCCTCGATCAGGCGATCGCGCGCGGCCTGGCTTATGCGCCGTACGCGGATCTGCTCTGGTGCGAGACCGGCAAACCGGATCTGGAGGAAGCGAAGCATTTTGCCGAGGCCATTCACCGGCAATATCCGGACAAGCGCCTGGCCTACAACTGCTCGCCGTCGTTCAACTGGAAGCGCAAGCTCGACGACGCCACGATCGCCAAGTTCCAGCGCGAGCTCGGCGCCATGGGATACAAATTCCAGTTCATCACGCTGGCTGGTTTCCACGCGCTGAACTACGCGATGTTCGAGCTCGCACGAGGCTACAAAGCCAGCCAGATGACCGCCTATGTGGCGCTGCAGCAGGCGGAATTCGCGGCCGAATCGGCCGGCTACACGGCCACTCGGCATCAGCGGGAAGTCGGTGCCGGCTATTTCGACGCCGTCACGCAGGCCATTACCAGCGGCAGCTCCTCGCTCGGCGCACTGCATGGCAGTACCGAGGAACAGCAGTTCCGCTCGGCCTGAGGCGCACGGACGCGATGCTCGTCGAGGAAACTCCGGCGCGGGTGACTGCGGACGAGCTCAGTGCCTCGCGGCGCACGCGCGCGCAGGGTGAAATCGCCTCGGCATTCGAGTCGGCGCTCTATGCCGTGCGTTGTGCGCAGCAGGTGATCGAAGCCTTTCTGCATTACAACGCGCGCTTTCGGTCAATCACGCGCCGCGCGCCCGAGCGCTTCTTGGCGCGTGACTGGCATGCGGCCCAGCAGGACGCGGTCGAACGCATCGATCTTTACGATCAGTGCATCCGCGAAACCATCAAGGCGCTCGAGCTGGCGTTGGGTGAGGACGTTCGGCGGCGCGACGTCTGGATCGAAGTCAAGCGGCACTTTTCCAACCTGATCGACGGCCTGCCGGACAGTGAGTTCTGCAAGACCTTCTTCAGCTCGGTGACGCGCAAACTGTTCGGCACCGTGGGCGCCGCCGCCGATATCGAATTCATCGCCACCGATCTGGATCCGCTCGCATTCGCACATGGCCATCATACGGTGACGCGCGCGTATCGGCGGACCGGGACGCTGCCGGCGCTGCTGCAGCAGCTGCTGTCCGACCGTCCGCTCGGGACCTCGTGGCGCGATCTGACGAGCTGTGTGCAAGCCGTCGCGCAGATGGTGGAGCAGGCGCTGCGCGCACGCGGCGAGCCGGCTGAAGTCGAAGGCGTCGAAATCATCGATGCAGTCTTCTACCAGGCCACGCGTGCCTACGTGGTCGGACGCGTGGTGGCCGGCGGCCAGCAGTTGCCGCTGGCGCTGGCTTTGCGCAACGGATCGCGGGGCCTCGACGTCGATGCGACCATCCTCGATGAGGACGAGCTCAGCATTCTGTTCGGTATCGCGCGCTCGTACTTCCACGTCGATCTGGAACGTGTGGCCGAGGCGGTCGCATTCCTCAAAGAACTCATGCCGCGCAAGCCCGCCGGGGAGCTGTTCACGATCCTGGGCCGCGCCAAGCAGGGCAAGACCGAACGCTATCGCAGCCTCATGCGGCACCTGCTGCACAGCCGCGATGAATTCGTGCACGCGCCCGGCGAGCGCGGCCTGGTCATGATCTGCTTCACGATGCCTTCGTTCGACGTCGTGTTCAAAGTAATTCGCGAGCACATTCCGGCGGTCAAGGACGTGTGGAAGAAGGAGGTCATGGCCAAGTATGCCTTCGTATTCCGGCATGACCGCGCCGGGCGCCTGATCGATGCGCAGGAATTCCGGCGCCTGCGCTTCCCGATGGCGCGCTTTGCCGCCCCGTTGCTCGAGGAACTGCTGGCCGAGGCCGGCGACAGCGTGCACGTCGAGGGCACCGACCTGATCTTCGATCACCTCTACATCGAACGGCGGCTGATACCGCTCAATATCTACCTGCGTTCGGCCGATGAATCTGCGGCGGTGCGCGCCGTGCTCGATTATGGCCAGGCAATCCGCGACCTGGCGGTGACCAACGTCTTTCCCGGCGACCTGCTGCTGAAGAATTTCGGTGTCACGCGCCATGGGCGCGTGATCTTCTACGACTACGATGAGCTGTGCCGGCTGACCGATTGCAGTTTCCGCGACCTGCCGACGGCGAGTTGCGATGAAGACGAGATGAGCGCCGAGCCGTGGTTCTATGTCGGCGACAAGGATGTCTTTCCGGAGACCTTTCCCAATTTTCTCGGCATGGTGGGCGCACAGCGCGCGGCCTTTCTCAAGGCCCACCGGGACTTGTTCGAGCCCGCCTTCTGGCGCCGCACGCAGCAACGGCTCAACGCGGGGGAGATTCTAGAAGTGCTGCCGTATTCGCCCGCGGCGAATCCCTAGGCTCACTCATCGACCGCCGTACCGATCGCCTGGTAG
>DASYNV010000225.1:0-2535 GCA_036008365.1 Steroidobacteraceae bacterium
GAATGGGATTCGCTCGATCAATGGGTGCAGCAGGGTAATACGCTTGTGATCCTGGCAGCGCTCGACGATACGCCGCGATGGGCCCTCGACGGCAATGCGGATCCACAGCAGGCCCTGCGACGGATCAGCCGCATGAATTTCATCGCCGTCGAATCACCGTCGCTGCGCGAATGGCTCGAGCCCAGGAAGATCGAAGCCGTGCCGCAGGGCCAGCATCCGCTGCTGAACGGCGTGAAATCGCTGTACGCCATCTCGGATCTGCCGGCCTCGCTCTGGGGTGCGCACAATGTGGAAGAATCGTTGTCGCTGCGGATCGCTCGCCGGGCCGACGCCGGCCAGGGCGTACTGTGGCTCAAGGCGGCGGGTCGGGGGCAGATCATCGTGTGCGCATTTGCGAGCCTGCTCAGCAACCGCGCGCTCGATCAGGCCGACAACGCCTTGCTGCTGTCGAACATCATCGCCTGGACGCGCGCGCAGTCCGGGCGAGTGATCTTCGATGACGCGCATCAGGGCCTGGCCAGGTTCTACGACCCGGAGCGCTTCTTCGGCGATCCGCGGCTGCATCGCACGCTGCTGTGGATTCTGTTGCTGTGGCTGGTATTCGTACTCGGTCCGCAGCGTCTGCGCGCCGCTCCGGAGCGCTGGCGGCGCGTCGATGAGACGGCGCTGATCGAGGCGAGCGGCCGCTTTTATACGCGGGCGGTGGACCCGTTGGATGCGCAGCGCGCGCTGTTCGTGAACTTCTTCAACTGGCTGCGCCATCGCATCGGATTGCCGGAAAACGGCGAGCCGGTGTGGGAATGGCTTGATGCGCAGGCTGCCATCACCGACGAGCAGCGTCTGGGACTGCAGGATCTGTACGCGCACACCTGCGCCGGCGATCGCGTGCGTCTCACGCGACTGCATAACTTCCTCTCGGCCCTACAAGGACAACTCACGTGACTACGGCACTTCAGGACCTGGAGCAGCGCCTGCAGCAGGCACTGTCCGTCAATGTGATCGGACTGCAGAGCGCAATCCGTGCGCTGACCATCGCGATCGTTGCGCGCGGTCACGTGCTGATCCAGAGCGCGCCGGGACTCGGCAAGACGCTGTTGTCCAAGAGCCTGGCGGCGGCCATCGGCGGCAGCTTCAAGCGCATCCAGGGCACGGCCGATCTGATGCCCTCGGACATCATCGGCGTGCACGTATTCGACAGCGCCCGCGGCGAATTCACGTTCCGTCCCGGGCCACTGTTCGCCGATGTACTGCTGTTCGATGAGATCAATCGAGCCGGACCGAAGACCCAATCGGCGCTGCTCGAGGCCATGGAGGAGCGGCAGGTTTCAGTCGACCGTGAGCACTACACGCTGTCCGAGGCCTTCCTCGTGGTGGCGACGCAGAATCCGCGTGATTTCGAGGGTACCTATCCGCTGCCCGAATCGCAGCTCGATCGCTTCATGCTGCGCATCGATCTGTCGTACCCGGGGCGCGACACCGAAACCGCGGTACTCGAGCGCTATGGCGGCGTGGTCGTGGGCGCGGCGAGCGCGGCGGTCGCCATACAGCCGGTGGTTTCCGGCGAGGCGCTGGCAGCGGCCCGCGCCTGCGCCGATGCCATCCACGTGGCGCCGGAGCTGCGCACCTATGTGCTCAATCTGGCACAGGCGACGCGCGAGCATGCGCAAGTGGCACTGGGTCTTTCGACCCGCGGCGCGCTGGCCCTGCTGCGTGCGGCCCGCATCGAGGCAGGCCTGCGTGGCGCGGAATTCGTGAGCCCGGACGACATCAAAGCAGTTCTGCCGATGGTCGTGGCGCATCGACTGGTGCTCTCGAGCGAGGCGCTGCTCGAAGGATTGAACGAAACGAGCGTGATGCAGCGTCTGTCGGCGCAGGTTGCGGTGCCGCGTTGAGCCTGCGGCAGAACGGCCTGCTGCTGGTGCTGCTGGCGGCGCTGATCGCCATCGCGGGCGATTGGGGCGGTGACGCCTCGCTCGAGCGCTGGTGGCGGGCTCCGCTCGGTCTGTTGCTGCTCGGCCTGGCTTACGAGGCCGCGATCAGCCGGCGTGCACAGCTGCAGTTGCAGCTGAATGCGGCGGTACGCTGGCTGCTGTGCCGTGCGACACCGATGCGCTTCGAGCTCGAGAGCCGCCTGCCTCGCCGCTTGGCGGTCGAGCTCGCCGTAAACGGGCCGGCCGACCTGGCCATGGAGCGCAGTGTGAGGGTGCTCGAGCTGTCGGCGGAGGGCATCGGCTCGCTGAGCGTCTCGGCGACCGCGAGGCGACTCGGTCCGTTCGAGTGGCCAAAGCTGCGCGCCCGCCAGGGCGGCGTGCTCGGATTGGCCTGGTGGAATACGACGCTGTCGCCGTCGTTTCGGTTGCAGGTGGTGCCGGACCTCCTGCGCGCTGCCGAGCGCGCGCTCGACGCCACCGCGGGTGGCGCGCGTGCCGCTGCGCGTGCGGGAGCCGGCGGAGAAATTCTGCAACTGCGCGACTATCGCACCGGCGATGCGCCGCGCGCCATCGATTGGAAAGCAACTGCCAGGGCCCGGCGCCT
>DASYNV010000226.1:0-6834 GCA_036008365.1 Steroidobacteraceae bacterium
GACGATCTGGATGCCCTCGAGGCGGCCGGTGGCCTCGATCCGCTGCTCGCGGGGCGCTGATTTGCCGCGTATAGGACCCAATCCTCATTTCAAACCAGTTCCAAAGGTCGCTCCAACATGGCTAATCAAGAGATCCCGCCCGCCACCGATTCCACCGCGCCGCCGGCCATGCAGCTGGTACTGCAAGGCGTATATCTGAAGGATTGCTCGTTCGAGGCGCCGCAAGGACCACGCGCGAATGGCGAGTGGAACCCACAGATCTCGCTCGACCTCAACACCAACGTACAGCCGCTCGCCGGCGATTTGCGCGAAGTGGTCCTGACAGTCACGGTATCGGCCAAGCAAGGCGAGCAGACGCTGTTCCTGGTCGAGGTCAAACAGGCCGGCGCGTTCGTGATGCAAGGATTGGGCAGCGAGGATCTTAAGCGCGCGGTCGGCAGCATCTGTCCCGGCGTGCTGTTCCCGTACGCACGCGCCGTGGTGTCGCAGCTCGTGAGCCAGGGCGGTTTCCCGCAGCTGCTGCTGCCGCCGGTGAATTTCGATGCGCTGTACGCCAATTCGCAGAACGAGGCGTCGAACGTCACCAGGAACTAGGAGCCTCGCGTGACAGCCAGCCTCGCGGCGCGCGCCGACATTGCCGTGCTCGGCGCCGGCTCGTGGGGCACGGCGCTCGCGATTCAATGCTCGCGTGCCGCACGTCCGGCGCGGCTGTGGGGCCGCGACACGGCCCTGATCGAACTGCTGGCACGCGAGCGCGTGAACCAGCGCTACCTGCCAAACGCCTCGTTTCCCGACACTCTGCGCCTGTTCCCCGCGCTCGAGGCAGTGATCGATGGCGTCGACGATGTGCTGCTGGCCGTTCCGAGCCACGCCTTCCGCTCCCTGTTGCAACAGCTGCAGCCGCTACTGCCGCAGTCGGTGCGGCTGTGCTGGGCCACCAAGGGTTTCGAGCAGGACACCGGCATGCTGCCGAACGAGGTCGCGCACGCGGTGCTCGGTTTCGGGCGCTCGGTGGCAGTGCTGTCCGGTCCGACCTTCGCCGCCGAAGTCGGCGCCGGCCTGCCCACGGCGATGACCATCGCCTCCGCCGAAGCCGAGTATGCCGACAGACTGGCGCGCGATCTGTCATCGGCCAGCTTCCGCGCCTACACCTCGACCGACATCACCGGCGTCGAAGTCGGCGGCGCGGTCAAGAACGTGCTCGCGATCGGAGCCGGCCTGTGCGATGGCCTGGGCTTCGGCGCCAACACGCGCATCGCGCTGATCACGCGCGGCCTGGTCGAGATGACGCGCCTGGGGGTCGCGCTCGGAGCGCGACGCGAAACTTTCATGGGCCTGGCCGGCCTCGGCGACCTGGTGCTGACCTGCACCGACGATCATTCCCGCAACCGCCGGTTCGGGCTCGCGCTCGGCCAGGGCGCGCCGGTCAAGAGCGCCCTGCAGCAGATTGGACAGGTGGTCGAGGGTTATCCGGCCGCCCTGGCGCTGCGCCGCGTGGCCGCGCGCGAGGGCGTGCAGATGCCGATCGCCGAAGGCATCTTCGGCGTGCTCTACGAGCAACTGCCCGCCTGGCAGGTGGTACGCGGCCTGATGGCGCGGCCGGTCAAACCGGAGTTCGACTAGCGAAATCCGCTCTGGCGCCAGGCCTCGTAGACCACGATGGCCACAGCGTTCGACAGGTTCAGGCTGCGATTGCCCGACTGCATCGGTAGCGACAGCCGCTGCGTGGCCGGCAGAGCCGCCAGCACCGCCGGCGGCAGGCCCCGAGTCTCGCCGCCGAACAAAAGTACATCGCCCGGCTCAAACTGCGCATCGCTGTAGCGGTAGTCAGCACCGGTCTCGATCGCAAACACGCGGCTGGCGCCGAACGCTTGCAGGCAGGCGGCCAGATTCGGATGGGTCTCAACGCATGCCAGCAGCGCGTAGTCGAGACCCGCCCGCCGCACCGAGCGCCGATCGAGTTCGAAACCCAGCGGCTCGATCAGGTGCAGGCGACAGCCGGTATTGGCGCACAGCCGGATGATGTTGCCGGTGTTGGGCGGGATTTCCGGCTCGTGCAGCACGACGTGGAACATGGGACACCAGTCTATCCCGCTGCCGCCAGCCCCCTCCTCATGGGGGGGTGCGCGAGGATCACATCGCGCTGGTGTTCCAGGCGCTCGGCGCGCGCAATCGAACCGAAGCCGTCATCAAGGCGAGTCAACTGCACCTGCAATGAATTCGATCCGCTCCGAGGAGGTGCTGCGCCGGGCCATCGCCGCTACCGTGACACCTTGAGCCCGCGTGCGCATAATCGCCCGATGAACTCCGCTACCGTCTCAGCCCTGCCTGCCTCGCTCGCGATCCGTTTCTGCGGCTTGGACCTGGTCTCGCCGATCGTGCTGCTGTCGGGCTGCGTGGGCTTCGGCGAGGAATACACGCGCGTCGAAGGATTTTCGAATCGCGACGCTGGTGCGATCGTGCTCAAGGGCACCACCGGCGCGCCACGGCTCGGCAATCCGCCGCATCGTGTCTATGAGACCAGTGACGGCATGCTCAACGCCATCGGTCTGCAGAACCCGGGCGTCGACTGCGTGGTGCGCGAGATCCTGCCGACGCTGGATTTTTCCGAAACGCGCTTCATCGCCAATGCCTGCGGCTCGACCATCGAGGAATACATCGAGGTTACGCGGCGCTTCGACGATTCGCGCATCGATGCCATCGAGATCAACATCTCCTGCCCCAACGTCAAGGAAGGCGGCGTGCAGTTCGGCAACGTGCCGGAAATGTCGGCACGCGTCGTGGCCGCGTGCCGCCGGGTCACGAAGAAGCCGCTGATCACCAAACTGTCGCCCAATCAGACCGACATCCGCGAGAACGCGCGGCGCTGCATCGAGGCCGGCACCGACGCCTTCGCGGTCATCAACACCGTCACCGGCATGGCAATCGATCTCGACACGCGCCGGCCCGTGATTGGTCACGGGCAGGGTGGTCTTTCGGGCCCGGCGATCAAGCCGATCGCGCTGCTCAAGGTCCGGGAAGTCTACGAAGTCGCCGGCCCGAAGCGCATTCCGATCATCGGACAGGGCGGTATCACGACCGCGCGCGATGCGCTCGAATTCATCGTCGCCGGCGCCAGCGCAGTCGGCATCGGCACGGCGCTGTTCTACGATCCGCTCGTGTGCCGCAGCGTCAATCAGGGTATCGCCGATTACCTGAGCGCGCAGCGGCTGCAATCGGTGGCGCAACTCGTGGGCACGCTCGAACTCGACAGTTCTCCTGCGGCGCGGCAGTGCGCATGAGCATTGCCGAGGAGCTGGAGAAACTGCAGTCGCTGCGCGATCGCGGCGCCATCAGCGAAGAGGAGTTCGTGCGCGCCAAGGCACACGTGCTCGAAGGCGCACCGCCCCCGAGCGCCGCGCGCTCCTTCCTGCAGCACCTGAGCCGCTCACGCAGCGACCGCTTCGTCGGCGGCGTTTGCGGCGGTCTTGGGGCTCATACCGATCTGCCATCGTGGGCCTGGCGAGTGATTTTCTGCCTGACGACGCTGTATTTCGGAGCCGGACTCCTGATCTATCTGCTGCTGTGGCTGTTCCTGCCGCAGGACCCTTGAGCTCATGCGCACGCTGAGTGCGCGCGATGTCCGGTGGAGCACGCTGTTCGGCAGCGTGCTGGTGCTGCGGCTGCTGTACCCGTTCTTCAATTCACCGCTGACGCACGTGTTCTCCGACCCGCAGCGCCACTGGGACAACGCCGGCCGGTTCCTGGCGCCCTCGGTCATGGGCAGCGGCGATCCCTACATGTACCAGCTCTGGCTGTTTGGACTCCGGCAACTGGCCGACGGCTCGAGCGCGCTGATCCTGAGCGGTTGCGGGGCGCTGTGCGCGGCCATGCCGTACGGCTGGTACCGCGCGTTGCGCGAGCTCATGCCGCGCGCCGCCGCGCTGCGCGGCGCGGTGTTGATCGGCCTCTGGCCACCGTTTCTGAGTGGCTACGCCTACTTCATGACCGAGACACTGCTGCTGACGCTGACCGGGTTCGGATTTGCAATGACGTTGCGCGCGCTGCGGCGGCAAGACACCGCCGCTTGGATCGTCGCCTGCGTGGTCTGGTTCGCGGCCATCTTCGCGCGCATCGTGGTACTGCCGATTGCGGGTGTCTGTCTGCTGTGGGCATTGCTGCTGCAGCCGCACAAATTGCGCGCGCTGCTGCTTAGCGTAATGCTGAGCCTGCTGCTGATCGTTCCGGCCGGAATGCACGGGCGCGCGTCGCTCGGATACTTCGCTCCGCTCGGCAACCTGTATTTGAACGAGATCTATCACGCCGGCAACAACAAGAGCATTCAGATCGACTTCGGCCGGCAGGGCGTCTACCTGTTCGGCAGCCCGAGTTACTACAACCCGACGTTCTATCCGTTCTCCGACTGGACCAGTTCGAGGATCGGCGTGCTTGCGATCACGATCGACACGCGCAATGGCCGCGCCGACTGGCGCCGCACACTGGCGCAGATGCCGCCGCGATCGTGGAGCGCAAGCTGGCAGGACTTTGCCGAGAACCTCTGCTATCTGCTGTTCGGCCAATCCTGGCCTGACAACGATCGCTCAAGCCTGGTGTGCTGGCTCAGCATCTGGTTGCGCTGGCTGTTCGTGCCGATCGTGCTCTGCGTGGCGATCGCGTGCGGCCGCGGCATCTATCGAGGCCGCGAATGGCTGCTGCCCGTGTGCGCCCTGCTCGCCTTGAGCCTGCTGGCAGTGCAGCGCGAGGGAGTCATGGAGGGCCGCTACCGCAAGCCGATGGAGCCGATCTTCGTGGCGGCACTGGTGCTGGCGTGGCACGTTCGCGCACGCCCCCGGGAGCGCCGATGAGCGCCCGGCCCGGCGCGGCCGCAATGGCGTGCCCCGCATCGGCGACCCATGCGCTGGTCGCCTGGAGCGGCGCGGTCTGCATGCTGCTCGCCGTCACCTGTCTCAACTTCTGGCCGATCGATCCCAAGATCTCGCATCAGGCATTGATCGTCATGGCGGTCACGGCGCTCGGCGTCTTCATACCGGATCTGCTGTGGCAGCGGGTACAGCGTCGCACGCTGGTGGCTGCCGGGGCGGCCGACTGGCCGCGGACCCTGACCAAGCTGCTCGGACTCATCGGCTCGGTCGGCTGCATTGCGCTCCTGTACTGGTTGTTTCCGGAATATGGCCCGCAGGGCTTCTACGGCAATTACTGGGAGGCCCTCAGGGTGTTGCTGCCCGTATGGGCTGTGGTATCGCTGCCCTATCTCCACTGGGTCGACCGGCGGCTTGCCGAGCCGCGCGATGCGCTCTGGCAGATGGGACGGCTGCTGGCACTGCAGTGGCAGGACGTGTCGGCCCCCGTGATCGGCCAGCATCTGCTCGGCTGGCTGGTCAAGGGCTACTACCTGCCGCTGATGTTCACCTACTTCTGCAACGACCTCGACAAGCTGCTGCACTACGACCTGAACCGGCTGCATGGCTTCCAGGGCTACTTCGACTGGGCTTATTTCACGCTCTACTTCATCGACGTGGCACTGGTCTCGATGACCTACCTGATGTCGCTCAAGCTCACCGATACGCACATCCGTTCCAGTGAGCCGAGCGCGTTCGGCTGGCTCGTGGCGCTGATCTGCTATGAACCGTTCTGGTCGGTGATCGGCACCCAGTACATCGCCTACGACAACGGCCACGAGTGGGGCCACTGGTTCAGCGGCACACCCTGGCTGTACGCGCTCTGGGGCTCGCTGATCCTGTCGATGGTCGTGATCTATGTCTGGGCGACGATTGCTTTTGGCGCGCGCTTCTCCAACCTGACCCATCGCGGCATCATCACCAACGGACCGTACCGCTACAGCAAGCATCCGGCCTATCTGGCCAAGAATCTGTCGTGGTGGCTGGTATCGATGCCGTTCATGATCGGCGTCAGCTGGAGTGCAACGCTGCGCTGCTGCCTGCTGCTCGGCATGCTCAACGGCATTTACTACCTGCGTGCCAAGACCGAGGAGCGCCACCTGGCGCTCGATCCGGTGTATCGACGCTATGCCGAGTGGATCGACCGGCACGGATTGTTGCGCTGCATGGCCCGGGCGCCGTTGCTCGGTGCGCTGACGCGCTGGCGACCCAGCTTCGACAGCTACCGCTCGCCGGCCAATTTCACGCCCGACGCATCGCCTTGAGGCCCTCGGCCGTCGCGCAGCCACACCGTGCGCGCCGGTGTCGCGAACCCAATGCCAGCCTGTGCAAATGAGCGCAGGATTTCGCGGTTGACCTGGTCGAGCGCGCGCCCGAGGTCGCGGCCCGATGCATTCTCGACGAAGAAGCATACTTCGAACCCCAAGGCCGACTCACCCAGCTGCTTGAGCAGGCAGTAGAGGAAGCGCGTGCCCTCATAGCTGGCAACCGCGGCGCTCACGAGCGCCGGCACCTGCTCGATTCGCGCCGCCGGCGTGTCGTAGGCCAGCGAAATCGTGAACAACGCACGCCACTCGCTGGCGCGGCCGAGGTTGCGCACGCGGCTCTTGAGCAGATCGGCATTCGAAATGATGATCTGCTCGCCAGTCACGCTGCGCAGCCGCGTGCTCTTGATGCCGATCTGCTCCACCACGCCCTCGAAGGTGTCGACCCGCAGTGAATCGCCGATGACAAACGGCTTGTCGAGCGCGATCGACAGCGAGGCGAACAGGTCTCCGAGTATGGTCTGCACCGCCAGTGCGATCGCGATGCCGCCGACGCCGAGCCCTGCGATCAGCGGTCCGACATTGATGCCGAGATTCTCGAGCGCCAGCAGTGCCACGACGATCCAGATGATC
The DNA here is from genome assembly GCA_036008365.1 of Steroidobacteraceae bacterium. GTDB lineage: Bacteria > Pseudomonadota > Gammaproteobacteria > Steroidobacterales > Steroidobacteraceae > FEN-1191. The sequence goes on from DASYNV010000226.1 coordinate 6,797, forward strand.
AGCCGCAGCGCGAACAAGACGATGTTGATCGAGCCACC
>DASYNV010000227.1:0-12641 GCA_036008365.1 Steroidobacteraceae bacterium
TGAGTTCATCGGCCGAGAGCGACAAATCGGCGGCAGCAACATTCTCTTCGAGATAGCGCCGGCGCTTGGTGCCCGGAATCGGCACGATGTCCGGGCCCTGATGCAGCAGCCACGCAAGTGCGATCTGGCCGGGCGTCGAGCCTTTGGTGTCCGCGAGCCGGCGAACCGCCTCGGCCAGTACCAGGTTGGCATCGAAGTTTTCGCCCTGCAGGCGCGGATCCCGGTGACGGACGTCGCTGACCGGGTAACTTTCGGCGCGCTGCGCCGTGCCCGTCAGAAAGCCGCGACCCAGCGGGCAGAACGGCACCAGGCCAATGCCGAGCGCTCGCAGCAACGGAATGATGCGCGGCTCGAGATTACGCTCCCACAGTGAATATTCGCTCTGCAAGGCTGAAATCGGATGCACCGCGTGCGCGCGCCGAATCGTGGCCTCGCCCGCTTCCGACAAACCGAGATAGCGAACCTTGCCGGACTTGACCAGCGCCGCCATCGCACCGACCACGTCTTCGATAGCAACCTTGCGATCGACGCGATGCTGGTAGAGCAGATCGATGTGGGTGGTCTGCAGACGCTCTAGCGATGCCTCGACGACTTCGCGAATGTGCTCGGGCCGACTATCGGTGCCGGCGACCTTGCCATCCTTGATTTGAAACCCGAACTTGGTGGCGATCATGACCGAGTCACGGCGGCCCTTGAGTGCCCGTCCGAGCAGTTCCTCATTCTTGAAGGGCCCGTAGACCTCGGCGGTATCAAAGAAAGTGACGCCGAGTTCGAGCGCTCGCTGAATGGTCGCCAGTGACTCGGTGTCGTCGGGCGTGCCGTAGGCATGACTCATCCCCATGCAGCCGAGACCCAGCGCAGAGACGGTGAGGCCTTGGCGGCCCAATTGGCGTGTGTTCATGCCTTGAGCCCATCCATCAGATAATCGAGTGCCACGGTCACAGGCTTGCTTCCAACTTTATCGTGCGTCAACTGACCGTCGATCTGCAACGTCGTCAGTCCATGCACCAGAGCCCAGCAGGCCGCAGCCTGACCTCGCACGGGACCGGCTCGCAACACGCCCGCTCGCTGGCCCTGCTCGAGTGCTGCCAGCAGTACGCCGAAGCTGCTGAGGGCCGCCTGCTCGAGTGCCGGATAGGCTTTCTTGTCCACCTCGGCGCTGTACATGAGCCGGTAGAGTCCCGAGTTCGCTAGGCCGAAGTCCATCACCGCGCGCGCGATGGCCTGCAGCGTTGCCTCGCAGGACTTCGCGTTTCGCTCCGCCGCGACCCGCATGGCCGCTTCCATGGTCTGGAAGCCGGCGGCGGCGATCTCGGCGAGCAGTGCGCCGCGGTCCGCGAAGTGCTTGTAGGGCGCCGCATGACTCACACCCGCGCGCCGCGCTACCTCGCGCAGCGTGAACTGCCAGCCGGTGTCCTCCTGCAGCATCGAGCGCGCGGTATCCAGCAGCGAGCGCCTGAGATCGCCGTGATGGTAGGGACGCGATTTGGGATTCGACTTTGCCGTAGCTTTCGTCATGGTTATAAGTTTACATCGAAAACATATGTTGACAGGAGAAACATATGTTGTCAGAATAGCGCCTCGAAGTTACCACTGTAAACATATGGAGCCCGCGATCATGAAAACCCTCATTCCCTCGTTACTCGCCATCTCGATGCTGGGCGCCACCGCTGCCGCGCTGGCCGCGCAGCCATCGCCCCAGGAGCGGTTCGTCGCAACGGTGCTGGCGCCCGCTGCCGCACATGACTCGGTACGCCTCACGGCCGGTGCAGCGCGAGACCAGACCGGTGATGCGCGCGATCTGCTCGTATTGCGGGTGTTGGCCCCGCGCCTGGTGCACGTGGAGCCGACGATCGTTACCGCCGGGACCGAGCCGGGCGGTCGATCGCTCGCGACCAACGCGTACCTGTAGTCGATGGGAGCGCGCGGTGCCAGCGGCCGCGCGCTACTTTCTCTCCATGAGCTCAACGACAGTCGTAGCGCGGGCGCGACAGCAATCGGCGCATGTTCTTGACGACCTGCGGTAGCGCTCGCCATACTGCTCGCCATGGCAGTCAATGCACCTCTTTCCATCGCGCCGGCGCGCGGGTGGTGGCGCCGCTCCAATGGAGTGGGTGCTGGGCGTTGCTGCACGCAGTAATCACGACCTAAAGGTCAGGATCACACCAGAACCCATCTCCGGAACACTCCGGGATGGGTTTTTTTATGAGCCATGTCGATGAAGCTGACGTTTGATATCGCGGGGGATCTGGACACACCGGTGTCCGCATTTACCAAGCTCGCGCCGTTCGAGCCGCGCTTCCTGCTCGAGAGCGTCGAAGGCGGTGAACGTCTCGGCCGCTACTCATTCATCGGCTTCGGCGATGCGCTCGAGGTGAAACTCGACGATAGCGGCTTCCGCATCGGCAACGAGCGGCGTGAGGTGCCCGGTAGCTGCGGCGCGCTGCTTGACGGTCTGCGCTCGGCGCTCAGGCAAGTGCCGCTGCCGCGCTCGAGCTTTGGCCAGGTCCCGCTCGCGGGCGGACTGGTCGGCTTCACGGCCTATGACGTGGTGCGCTTCTTCGAGCGGCTACCGGCGCGCCTGCCGCCGCTCGCCGGAGTGCCGTTGCTGCACTACGTCGCGCCATGCTCGCTGCTGGTGTTCGATCACGTCAGCCGCGGCATCGCGCTGCTGCACGCGGGCAGCGACGGTGAGCGCGAGTCCCTGCGTCGCGAGGTCGTCGCAGCGCTGCGCGGTCCGGTGCCGCGCAGCGCACCGCTCAGCGGCTTTTCGGTGCCGGAGCCGGCGCTCTCGCGCGGCGACTACATGGCCGGTGTGCAGCGCGCGCAGGAGTACATCGCTGCGGGCGACGTGTACCAGCTCGTACTCGCCTCGCGCTTCTCGGGACGTCATAGCCTCGATCCATTCCAGGCCTATCGTGCACTGCGGCTCATCAACCCGTCGCCCTACATGTATTTCTGCCGTCTCGGCGACCTGACCGTGGTCGGCTCGTCGCCCGAGGCGCTCGTGAAGCTCAACGGGCGCGAGGCGCAGCTTCGACCGATCGCAGGTACGCGGCCGCGGCACGAGGACAGCGCGCAGGATGCGCAGCTCGAAACCGAGCTGCGAGCCGATGTCAAGGAAAATGCCGAGCACGTCATGCTGGTCGATCTGGCGCGCAACGATCTCGGTCGCGTGGCGAGCGCCGGCAGCGTCCATGTCGCGCCGTATCGCGTGATCGAACGCTACAGCCACGTCATGCACATCGTCAGCGGCGTGAGCGGTGAACTCGCGGCGCATCGTGATGCGTTCGATCTGTTCGCTGCGACGTTCCCGGCCGGCACCCTGGTCGGTGCGCCCAAGGTCCGGGCCATGGAGATCATCGAGGAGCTCGAGCCGGTCCGCCGCGGGCTCTACGGCGGCACCGTCGGCTACTTCGGCGCGCATGGCGCGATGGATCAGGCGATCACGATCCGCACACTGGTGTTCCATGGTGATGAATACAGCTACCAGGCCGGTGCCGGCGTCGTCGCCGACAGCCAGCCTGCGGCGGAACACGATGAAGTACTGGCCAAGAGTGCGGCGCTGCTGCGCGCGCTCAAGCTGGCAGAGGCCGGTCTGTGAGCACGCGTCTGCTGCTGATCGACAACTACGATTCGTTCACCTACAACCTGGTGCAGGGCTTCCTGGTGCTGGGCGCGGACGTGCGCGTGTACCGCAATGACGCCATCACGATCGAGCAGGCGCAGGAGCTCGAGCCGACGCACCTGTGCATCTCGCCCGGACCCGGAACGCCGGCGCACGCCGGGGTGTCGATGTCGATGATCCGCGCCTTTGCAGGTCACATTCCCGTGTTCGGCGTCTGCCTCGGTCATCAATCGATCGTTGAAGTGTTCGGCGGCCGCGTCGTGCGCGCATCGCGGCTCATGCACGGCAAGACTTCGCAGATCGAGCACGACCAGCTCGGGCTGTTCGATGAAGTACCACAGAGCTGCGAAGTCGGCCGCTACCACTCGCTGATCGCCGAGCCGGAGTCGATGCCGGCGCAGCTATCGGTGACGGCACTCACGGCCGAGGGCGAGATCATGGGCGTGCGCCACCGCGACTACATGGTCGAGGGCGTGCAGTTTCATCCCGAGAGCGTGCTGACACCGGATGGTCCGCTGATGATGCGGAATTTCCTGCGCTGGCAGAACGGCGTGCGCGAATGAACACGCCACGCACGGCGCTCGATCGCCTGCTCGATGGCGATTCGCTCAGCGAGCCCGAGGCTGGGCAGCTGCTGGCCGCGCTGACCGATCCGCAACTGTCGCCGGCGCTCGCGGGCGCGCTGCTGGCGGCACTGCGAGCCAAAGGGGTGACTGCAACCGAACTGCGAGGTTTCGCGCAGCGCATGCGGGCGCTGGCGCGTCGGCCTGAGTTGCCGTCCCTGCCGGATGCGGTCGACATCGTCGGCACCGGCGGCGATCGCTCCGGGAGTCTGAACCTCTCGACCGGCGCGGCACTGCTGGCGGCGGCGTGCGGTGTGCCGATTTTCAAGCACGGCAATCGCTCGATTTCGAGCCGCGCAGGCAGCGCTGATGTGCTCGAGGCGCTGGGGCTGCCGCTGCCGCTGGATGAGAAGGCCGCCGGCCGCTGTTTCGCCGCACTGGGCTTTACCTTCCTGTTTGCTCCCTATTACCACGCAGCGACCAAGAGCATCGCGGCGGTGCGGGCCGCGCTTGGCGTGCGAACCGTTTTCAACATCCTCGGTCCGCTGAGCAATCCGGCCGAACCGCCGTTTCTGGTGGTCGGCGCGTTCGATGCGGTCACCGCCGAGCTGATGGCGCAGGCGCTGCAGGGCACGCACATCAAGCGCGCGTTCGTGATCCACGGCGCCGATGGCTGGGATGAGCCGACCCCGGTCGGGGATTTCACGTTGTTCGATGTCGGCCCCGGCGGCGTGCGGCGCGAGCAGCGCTCGCCGGCGCTCTACGGGCTCTCGACCTGCGCCTCGCACGAGCTGGCCGGGGCGGATGCCGCCTACAACGCGCGCGAATTGCGGCGCGTGCTACGCGGCGAGCGGCGCACGGCAACGGTGGCCACAGGCGCCGCCGCGTTGCGCGACCCGCATCGCGATGCGCTGCTGCTCGGAGCCGCACTCGCGCTCGAGGTTTCTGGCCGAGAGAGTGCGCCGCGTGTGGCGTTGGCGCGCGCGGCCGCGGCGATCGACAGCGGTGCGGCGCGTGAACTGCTGGAACGACTCGAGCGCTTCGGTGCCGATGAATCGCGGCGGGAGGTCGCTTCATGAGCGCGGAGCCCGCGGGCACCGATTTTCTGCGGAGCATGGCGCAGTCCAGTCGGGAGCGCGTGGCGCGCACCCGTTCACAGCGCCCGGATCGCGAGCTGCAGGCACTCGCGCACGCAACGCCCGCGCCGCCGCCGCTGACTCTGTCCGCTCAGGGCTTTGATCTGATCGCGGAGGTCAAGCGCCGCTCGCCCGCCGTCGGCCAGCTCGACCCCAGCGGCGAGGACATCGGCGCGCGGGCCCGCGACTACGCGCTCGCCGGCGCCGCGGCGATCTCGGTGCTGACCGAGCCGACGCGCTTCGATGGCGAGCTGGCCCACCTGGAACAGGTCGTGCGGGCGCTGGCGGGGCGGGTGCCGGCGATGCGCAAGGACTTTCTGGTCGATGCCTACCAGGTCTACGAGGCGCGCGCGGCCGGTGCCGGCGGCGTGCTCGTGATTCTGCGCATGCTCGAGCCGGCCCAGGTCGAAGCACTGCTCGAGGCTGCGGCCGATACGCAGCAGTTCGTGCTGCTCGAGGCTTTCGACGAGCCCGATCTCGCGTTTGCGGCCGAGCTCGCTCAGGTCTACGGCAGCCGCTTGCAGCTGCTGGTCGGTGTCAACTGTCGCGATCTGACCACGTTGCAGGTCGTGCCGGGCAGGCTCGAATCACTGGCGCCGCGGCTGCCAAAAGGCATACCGTGCGTGGCGGAGAGCGGGGTCGAGAGCGGCGCCGATGCGCAACGACTCGCCGGCGCCGGTTACCAGCTGGCACTGGTCGGCAGTGCGCTGATGCGAGCCGGTGATCGAGTGGGTTTCGCGCGTGAATTGCTGCAAGCAGGTCGTCGGGGACGCCGATGTGGATAAAGATCTGCGGCATGACCAGCGAGCAGGCGGTGGCGGCAGCCGTCGGCGCGGGCGTGGATGCGATCGGCTTCGTGTTTGCACCGTCGGTGCGGCAGCTCGAGCCAGCGCGGGCCGCAGAGCTGGCGGTGCCGGCGCGGGGCCGGGTGCGCTGCGTCGCCGTGACGCTGCATCCCACGCAGGAACTGCTCGAGCGGATCCTGCGCGAGTTCGATCCCGACGTGCTGCAGATCGATCTCGAGGACCTGGTTCGATTGCGGCTGCCCAGCAGCCTGTCGGTGCTGCCGGTGCTCCGCGCCGGTGCAACCACGCCCGATACCTCGCCTTCCGGGGCGTGGCCGCGCGCGCTGCCGCAACGCTTGCTGTTCGAAGGGCTACGCAGCGGCACCGGGCTGGCGACCGACTGGGGCCAGGCAGCGGTGCTCGCGACATGCACGCAGCTGGTGCTGGCTGGCGGCCTGAGCGCGCTCAACGTCGCCGCGGCGATCGCTGCCGTGCGGCCGTTCGGCGTGGATGTATCGAGCGGCGTCGAAGCGGCGCCGGGACACAAGGATCCGCGCAGGATCGTGGAATTCGTTCAGGTCGCGCGTGCGGCCTTTGCAGGTGTGGAACATGAACATCGAAACCGAATCTGAGCGCGCCGATACGCTCGCGGCACTACTGCGCGGGCACTTTCCGGACGAGCGCGGGCGCTACGGTCCGTTTGGCGGCCGCTATGTGCCCGAGACGCTGATACCGGCGCACGAACGCCTCGAACGCGGCGTGCGGCGCTGGCTCGCCGATCGCGATTTCCGTGCCGAGCTCGAGCGCGAGTTGCACGATTGGGTCGGCCGTCCGACCGCGTTGAGCCCGGCCCCGCACCTGTCGCGGCGCTGGAGCGCGCGCGTCTGGCTCAAGCGCGAGGACCTCGCGCACACCGGGGCTCACAAGATCAACAACGCCATTGGACAGGCGCTGCTGGCGCGGCGCCTCGGCGCACGGCGCGTGGTCGCCGAGACCGGCGCCGGCCAGCACGGGGTTGCGAGCGCGGCCGCCTGCGCGCGCGTGGGTTTGCCCTGCACCGTCTACATGGGCGAGCTCGACATGGAGCGGCAGGCGCCCAACGTCGGGCGCATGAAGCTGCTCGGCGCCAAGGTGGTGCCGGTCACGAGTGGCGATCGCACCTTGCGCGCGGCCATCGATGAGGCACTGCGCGACTGGGTCAGCGACCCGAACGGCACCTATTACCTGCTCGGCTCGGCGGTCGGCGGACATCCCTATCCGTACCTGGTGCGCGAGCTGCAGTCCGTGATCGGGCGTGAAGCCCGTGCGCAGATCCAGGAGCGGGCCGGCGGCCTGCCCGATGCGGTGTTTGCGTGCGTGGGCGGCGGCTCGAACTCGATCGGGCTGTTTCATGCCTTTCTCGGCGACCCAACGGTCGAGATCGTCGGCGTCGAGGCCGGTGGCCGGGGCGCGGGCCTCGGAGACAACGCCGCCAGCTTGGGGTCAGGGCGCCCGGGTGTGCTGCATGGCAGTTATTCGTACCTGCTGCAGAACGAGGATGGCCAGATCCAGGAGACGCATTCGATCTCGGCGGGACTGGATTATCCGGGCGTCGGACCCGAACATTCCCTGCTGCTGGCGATCGGGCGCGTGAGCTACGTGTCGGCCAACGATAGCGAGGCGCTCGAAGCCGTGAAGGAATGCTGTGAGTGCGAAGGCATCCTGCCAGCGCTCGAAAGTGCACACGCGCTGGCGGCTGCCAAGCGCTGGGCGGTCGAGCATCCGGCGGGCAAGATACTGATCGGCCTGTCCGGGCGCGGTGACAAGGATATGCCCACGCTGTCGCAGACCTTGCTGGCGCCCGCAGCGGATAATGCGCAGGCGCATGGCAAGGGACCGGCGCACGGCAGGATGGCGGGGCACGCGAGAACCACATGAGCGAGACGCCGGCCAAGACTCCCACCGAACGCATCAGCTCCGCGCTGCGCGCGGCAGCCAAGCACGGGCAACCGGCGCTCGTGGCCTTTCTGACGGCCGGCTATCCCGATCGCGCCAAGTTCCGCGAGCATCTGAGCGATGTGGCCTCAGAGGCCGATGTGGTCGAGATCGGGGTACCGTTCTCCGACCCGATGGCGGACGGTGTCACGATCCAGCGCTCGAGCGAGGGCGCGTTGCGCGCCGGGGTCAACCTGACCTGGATCATCGAGGAGCTGCAGCTGATGGCGCCAGTGAAGGCGCCGCTGCTGCTCATGAGCTATCTCAACCCGCTGCTGGCCTTCGGTCTCGAGCGACTCGCACGCCGCGCGGCCGGCGCGGGAATCTGCGGATTCATCGTGCCGGATCTGCCGCTCGATGAGAGCGACGAGCTGCGCGCCGTGCTGGCGCCTCACAACATCGCACTGGTGCAGATGGTCACGCCGGTCACGCCCAGCGATCGCCTGGCCAGGCTTGCGACTGCGAGCCAGGGTTTCGTCTACGCGGTTACCGTCACCGGAACCACCGGCAAGAACAGCAGCGCTGCCGACGACATCACCGCCTATCTCGAGCGCGTGCGCGCTGCGGCTGCCGTGCCGGTCTGCGCCGGCTTCGGCATCCGCAGCCGCGAGCAGGTCGAGCGCCTGCGCGGCCAGGTCGATGGCGTGATCGTCGGTTCGGCGCTGGTTGAAGTGCTGGAGCGTGGCGAGTCGGCGCGGGAATTTCTCGCGGCGCTGCGGCCGCCGCGTCGATGAGGCAGGGCGCAAGCGCGCCGCACGAGAACCACTCGATCAAAGTGCATGCGGCGCACCAGGCGCCGCTGTCGTTGCTGCTCGGCTTGCTGTCGACGGTCGGCGCATTCACGATCGATGCCTTTTTTCCGTCGCTGCACGCGATCGCGCAGGATTTTCACATCTCGGCCTGGCAGGCGCAGCAGACCCTGACCGTCTACATGCTCGGCTATGCAGTGACCTCATTGCTGCATGGATCGCTGTCGGACGCGGTCGGGCGCCGACGGCCGATTCTGGTTTCCCTGAGCATTTACGCGTTGGCTTCGCTGGGCTGCGCGGCGGCGCCCAACTTTCCGACGCTGCTGCTGTTTCGAGCCATCCAGGGGCTGGTGGCGGGCGCCGGCCAGATCATCGGTCGCGCGATCGTGCGCGATCGCTATCACGGTGCCGAGGCGCAACGCCTCATGAGCATGATCACGATGATCTTCGGCTTGGGTCCTGCCGCCGCGCCGATCATCGGCGGCTGGGTGCACGCACTGTTCGGCTGGCGCGCGGTATTCGGCACCATGGCGCTGCTCGGTGCCGTGCTGCTGATCTTCACCGCGCGGCGTCTGCCCGAGACCTGCCCGCCCGAGCTGCGCACGCCGCTGCGAATCGATCGATTGGCGCGACACAACTTCGCCGTACTCCGGCACGCTGAGTTCCTGCAGCTGGCGCTGGCCAGTGGCTTGACCTTCATCGCGCTGCACGTGTACGTCGGCAGTGCCCCGGCGATCGTGCTCGATCACTGGAATCTCAACGAGACCATGTTTGCGGCACTGAATCTGCCGATCATTGGCGGCTACACGATCGGTGCCGTGCTCTCCGGGCGGCTGGCGGGGCGGATTCTGCCGCAGCAGCAGGCGGGCCTTGGCTTCCGGCTGCTGCTGATCGTCACCGCGCTGATGCTGCTGCTGCAGTTGAGCTTTGCCTCGCCGCCGATCTATCTGCAGCAGTTGCTGCTGGCAGCCATCGGCCTTGGTCTGCAGCTCATGTACCCCGTGATCACGCTGCGCCTGCTGGACCTGTTTCCGCACGCGCGCGGCGCGGCGGCGTCGATGCAGTCTTTTTTCGGCCTCATCATCGCCACGGTCACGATGGGATTGCTGGCGCCGGTGCTGGCACAGTCGATGCGACTCATCGGCTGCGTGTCGCTGGCGGCCGCGGCGTCCGGAGGGTTGCTGTGGCGCCTTGCGCAGCGTTACCGTGTGCCGCACCAGCCGCTGTCGTGACCGCGGCACCACGAGCCGGGGCGACATGCCGACCTTGACCATCGGTGGACGATTCTGCGGACCGCCGGGCTACGCCAACGGCGGCTATCTGGCCGGGCTCATGGCGCAGCACACATCGCAGCGCGTCCGTATCCGCCTCGAGCGGCCCGTGCCGCTCGAGACCGAGATGGATCTCGAGGTACTCGAGGACGGTGGCCTGGAATTGAAGCATGCCGGCGCCACGCTGGCGCGCGCGACACCGGTCGACTTCAAGCTCGACGTGCCGGCGCCACCGAGCTACATCGAGGCTCTCGAGGCTTCCCGGCACTTCGCCGGCTTCAGCAAACATCTGTTTCCGCAGTGCTTCGTCTGCGGCACTGAACGCGCGCGCGGCGACGGCTTGCGCGTGTTTGCCGGCCGTAGGAGCGCGGCCAACCTGGTTGCGGCGCCCTGGGTGGCCGATGCCTCGCTGTCGGATGGCGAAGGCAAGGTGCGGCCGGTATTCATGAGCGCGGTGCTCGATTGTCCCGGCGCCTTCGCCGCGTGCGAAGACATGGCGCCGATGCTGCTCGGCGAGTTCACGGCGCATATCGATCGCCGCGTCCACATCGAGGAGCCCTGTGTCGTGGTCGGCTGGCGGATCAGCGTCAGCGGACGCAAGTACGAGGTCGGCACGGCGCTGTTCGACGAGGACGGCGAACTGTGTGCGCGGGCGAAGGCGGTTTGGATCGAACTCAAGCCGCCGGCGGGTGACTGAGTCTCAACGTCGCCGCGAGACCCACACCGCGAACCAGACGGCCAGACCGCAAGCGCCGGAGAAGATGCCGATCCACCGCGGATTGAGCCGCATGCCGAGCCACAATACGCCGCCGAGCATGAGCGCGGCGCCGATCACGATGCGATCGCCACGTCGCGCTTGATCGGCAGTTTCCTGGCGCAGCTGATCGATCGCGCGCGCGTCCACCTGGAGTCGCAGCGTGCCGTCCTGGGCGTGTTCGACCAGGCGCTTGGCCAGCGGTGGGAGTGCCTTGATGATCTCGAGCGCGTCGGGCCAGCCGAGGCGCAGCTCGCGAATGATGTTGCGCGGACTCAAGCGGTCACGCATCCATTTGCGCAACACCGGGCTCGCGGTCTGCCAGATGTCGAGCTCAGGGTAGAGCTGCCTTCCCAAGCCTTCCACATTCAGCAGCGTTTTCTGCAGCAGCAGCAGCTGCGGCTGGATCTGGCCGTTGAAACGCCGCAGTGCCTCGAACAGCCGCAGCAGCACCGTGCCGAACGAGATCTCCTTGAGCGGACGATCGAAGATCGGTTCGCAGATGGTGCGGACAGCGGATTCCATCTCATCGATGCGCGTATCCGGCGGCACCCAGCCGGACTGCACGTGCAGCGTCGCGACGCGGCGATAGTCGCGATTGAAAACGGCCAGAAAATTCTCGGCCAGGTAAGTCTGATCGCGCTGATCCAGCGTGCCGACGATGCCGAAGTCGACCGCGGCGTAGCGCGGCCGTGCCGGATCGCCGAGCAGCACGAAGATGTTGCCGGGGTGCATGTCGGCGTGGAAGAAGTTGTGGCGGAACACCTGGGTGAAGAAGATCTGGACGCCGTTCTCGGCCAGGCGTTTGAAGTCGGTACCGAGCTCGCGCAGTCGCGCGACATCGCCGATCGGGGTGCCGCGGATACGCTCCATGACCAGCACGGCAGGCCGGCAGTAGTCCCAGTGCACTTCGGGCACGTACAGCAGCATCGAGCCGGCGAAGTTGCGCTTGAGCTGCGAGGCGTTGGCGGCCTCGCGCAATAGATCGAGCTCATCGAGCACGGTGTTCTCGTACTCGCGCACGATCTCGCGCGGCTTGAGCCGGCGGCTCTCGGCCCACCAGCGCTCGGCCATGCCCGCGATCGTGTACATGACCTCGATATCGAGCGCGATCATGCTTCTCATGCCGGGTCGCAGGACTTTGACGATGACTTCGCGGCCGTCGGGCAGCTGCGCCGCATGCACCTGCGCAATCGAGGCCGCCGCCAGCGGATCCCGTTCGAACGCCTGCAGGCGGGATTCGAGCGGCGCGCCGTACGCCTGCTCGATGATCGTGCGCGCCACTTCGCCCGGGAATGGCGGTACCTTGTCCTGCAGCTTGGCGAGCTCGTCGGCGATGTCGCCAGGCAACAGGTCGCGCCGCGTGGAGAGCGCCTGGCCGAACTTGACGAAGATCGGACCGAGCTCTTCGAGCGCGAGACGCAGACGTTCGGCGCGGGTCAGCTGCGAGCGGCGCTGGAACCAGGTCCAGGGAGAGATGAAGTAGACCAACCGCAGCGGGCGGTATAGATGCGTCGCGGCGACGAAGTCGTCCAGCCCATGCCGCACGAGCACGCGCTGAATATCAATCAGCCGTCGCAGGACCCGCAGTTGCATCAACGTGTTTTCTGCTCCAGATGAGCGGTGCGCGCCGCCATGCGATCGAGCTGTTCGCGCAGGTCATCGACGCCGCGCAGGAAGTGCTCGGCTTCGGCACGCGACACCAGATCGCGGCGTTCGTGCGCCAGGTATTCCGACAGATTCTGCACCGAGGTCCAGGCGGCTGCGCGGGTCCAATCGGT
>DASYNV010000228.1:0-8527 GCA_036008365.1 Steroidobacteraceae bacterium
TCAGCTGGTTAGAATACCGGCCTGTCACGCCGGGGGTCGCGGGTTCGAGTCCCGTCCGCTCCGCCATATACCCACATGCTGCAAAGTATCGGCGATAAATTAAAGAGCCAGCGCTGGCTGGCTGCCCCGCTGCTCGGTCTCCTGGCGCTGATCTTCGCGGCTTGGGGAGCCTATGGCATCGTCAACATCAGCTTCGCGCCGCAGGATTACGGGCTCAAGGTCAACGGCGAGCGCGTCAGCACCGATACGCTGAATCGCGCCTGGCAGGAACGCCAGGCGCAGTACGCGCAGGCTCTCAACGGCGCGACGCTGCCGCCGGCGCAGACCAAGCTCATGCAGCAGCAGCTCGTCAATGAATACGTGCGCGAGACCGTCCTGCGGCAGCGCGCGCAGTCGGATGGTTATCGCGCCAGCGATGCCCAGGTGCTCGCCGCCTATCAGAGCGAACAGGCGTTTCAGGTCGACGGCAAGTTCAGCGCCGAGGCGGCCAAGACGATGCTGGCGCAGATTGGCCTCACGCCCGCCACCTACGAGGCCGAGCGCCGCCAGGCGCTGCAGATATCGCAGCTGACCGAGGGCATCCAGTTGTCGGATTTCCTCACGACCGCGCAGCTCAATCGCATCTACGCGCTCGAGAATGAGCAGCGCGAGATCCGTTACGCGCTGCTGCCGCCCGAGAAGTACGCGGCCGCAGCCAAGATCGACGAGGCCCAGATCAAGGCCTGGTACGACGCGCATCCGAACGACTACATGAGCCCGGAGTCGGTGAAGCTGCAGTATGCGGTGCTCGCGCTCGATTCCATCGCGTCGCAGATTTCGATCAAGAACGAGGATCTGCAGGCGTACTACGACAAGAACCAGAGTCGCTACGCCGAGAATGAGAAGCGCCACGCGCACCACATTCTGATCTCGATCGGCGATGCCAAGGACGCCAAGTCCGACGCCGCCGCGTTAGCCAAGGCGCAGCAGGTGCTGGCCGAGGTCAAGTCCGGCAAGGATTTCGGCGAACTGGCGCGCAAGTACTCGGCCGATCCAGGCTCGGGTGCGCAGGGCGGGGATCTCGGCTGGGCCGAGCGCAATGCCTACGTCGCTCCGTTCAGTGATGCGCTGTTCGCCCTGCAGCCTGGCCAGATCAGCGATCCGGTCAAGACGCAGTTCGGCTATCACATCATCAAGCTGGATGAGATCCGCCCGGCGCATGTGCTATCGCTGGCCGATGGGCGCGCCAAGATCGAGGCGGACTATCGCCGAGCGCAGGCGGCCGACGTCTTCGGCGACCGCGAGGAGCAACTGCAGCAGAAGCTCGAGCAGGGCGAGAATACCGATCTTGCGGCACTCGCGAGCCAGTTCGGTCTGCAGCTCGGTGAGATCGCCAATTTCACGCGCGCCGGTGGCGCGCCGCTAGGCGGCAAACCCGAACTGGTGCATGCGGTGTTCGACGAGGAAACCCTGTCGGGGAATCGCATCGGCGGCCCGGTGGCGCTGGCCGAGGACCGCGTCGGACTGATCAAGGTGCTCGAGCACCACCTGCCCTCGCCGCAGCCGCTCGCGAGCGTGCATGAGGAGGTTGCCGCTGCGGTTCGCAAGAGCTTCAGCACCACAGCCGCCAAATCGGCGGCCGATCAGGCGGTCAAGCAGCTCGACGGCGGCGCCGACTTCGACAGCGTCGTCAAAGGATTGGGTGTGACCTCGGCCCCCGCTGCCTTCGTCGGTCGCAGCGATCCGCAGCTGCCGGTGCAGGTGCGCGAGGCGGCTTTTGGCGCGCCGCGTCCCCAGGACAAGCCGCTATACCGGGCGATCGCGCTCGACAACGGCGGAGCCGCGCTGCTCAGGTTCAGCGCCGTGCGTGCCGGCAGCGCCGGTGCCAATCGTCAGAACGATGAGCAGCTGGCGATGCAGTTCAAGAACCGGGATCGCGACGGCGACATCTCGGCTTACATGCTCGAGCTCGAGCAGCGCGCCAGCGTCAAGCGCAATCCGAACATCTTCCAGTAATTGCCCCGAGTCGCGGCCTCAGTCGCCGGCGCTGTCCGCGAAACTCATGCCGACGGTGCTGAAGCCGTTGTCGACGTAGAGGATCTCGCCGGTGACACCCGCGGCCATGTCCGAGCACAGAAAGGCGGCGGCATTGCCGACATCCTGAGTCGAGACATTGCGTCGCAGCGGGGAGACCTGGGCGACGTGCGCGAGAATCTTGCGGAAGCCGCCGATGCCGGCCGCTGACAGTGTCTTGATGGGGCCGGCCGAGATCGCATTGACGCGAATATTCTGCGGACCCAGATCGGCAGCCAGGAAGCGCACATTGGCCTCGAGACTGGCCTTGGCGAGACCCATGACGTTGTAGCTCGGCAGCGAGCGCACCGCACCGAGGTACGACAAGGTCAGCAGCGCGCCGGCTCGATCGGCCATGAGCGGCGCGGCGCCGCGTGCCAGCGCCGTGAAGCTGTAGCTCGAAACATCGTGCGCGATCCGGAAGGCCTCGCGCGTAGTGCTGGCCGTGAAACTGCCGGCAAGGGCTTCGCGCGGCGCGAACGCGACCGCATGCACCAGGATATCGAGCCAGCCCCATTCCCGCTTCAGCAGCGCGAAGGCCGCATCGATCTGATCGTCGAGCTGCACGTCGAGCGGCATCCGGAGTGTGGAGCCGATGGAATGGGCGAGGGGCTCGACGCGTTCGCGCAGCTTGTCGTTGGCGTACGAGAAGGCCAGCTCGGCGCCCTGCGCGTGCATGGCTTCGGCGATGCCCCAGGCGATCGAGCGCTCGGTGGCGACGCCGACGATCAGCGCCCGCTTGCCTGAAAGGATGCCCACGGCGCTGGAGATTACGCGAATCTCAGCTGCGCGAACGGACGAATGCGACCAGCGTCTGGCCCGGCCTGATGCTGTGGTCGCCTGACATGCCGTTCCAGCCCACCAGGTCGACCACCGTGACCTGCAGCAGTCGGGCGATGCTGTAGAGCGTATCCCCGCGGCGCACCGTGTAGAGCACGCGGCGGCTGCCGTCGTTCGAGGCCGTCCCCGTCCCGGAGGCGCGGGTGGCATGCGCAGCCCGCGGGGGCACCAATGCGGAATCGGCCGCGAGCGTGGCGGAACCGACGCGCAGTTTCTGTCCGGCGTGCAACCGATCGCCGGGCTGCATGCCATTGGCCTGCGCCAGCGCATGCACATCGGTGCCGAGGCGCTGAGCGATGCCGTAGAGCGTGTCGCCACGTCGTACCACGCGAATGTCCGGGCGCACGCCGCGGTGGTGCCGCCGCAGCCGTACCGGCGAATCGAACAGCATCGCCGCACGAGCCGCCTTCTCGGGCAGCGCTACCGAGGTCGATGGCACGCGCAGCGCAGCATCAATGACGGGTAGTTCGTTCGGACCCAGGTCATTGAGTTCCCGAATCACTTCCGGTTTGGTCGCAAAATGCGTGGCGATCGTCGCAACGGTGTCGCCGCGCTGCACGGTGTAGTGCTCGATGCGCATGCGCTGCTCAGGCGTGAGTTGCGCGAGCGTCTGTTCGAGCCCCTCGGCAGCATCCAGCGGAACGAGCAACCGGTGCGGGCCGGTCGGATCGGTGGCCCAGCGATGAAAGGCGGGGTTCAGGGTATAGAGATCATCGGCGCTGATGCCGGCGATATCGGCGACGACCTGCAGATCGATCTGGCCGCCGGTCGAGATTGGCACAAAGTAGGGCTCGTTGAGGATGCGGCTGAATTCCAGCCCGTAACGGCCCGGGTTGGCCACGAGGCGGCGCATCGCCAACAATTCGGGCACGTAACCGCGTGTCTCCGCGGGCAACTTCAGATGCCAGAAATCGGTGGGTTTGCCGACGCGCCGGTTCTTTTCGATGGCACGCTCGACGGTGAGTTCGCCGCAGTTGTAAGCCGCGATCGCGAGCAACCAGTCGCCGTTGAACTCGTCGTGAAGCGCCTGCAGATAGTCGAGCGCGGCACGCGTGGCTTCGATCGGGTCGCGCCGGCCGTCATACCACCAGTCCTGCTTGAGACCGAAACGGCGGCCGGTGTCCGATACGAACTGCCACAGGCCCGAGGCGCGGGCCGATGAATAGGCATAGGGCTCGAATGCGCTTTCGATGACCGGCAGCAGCGCCAGCTCGCGCGGCAGGTTGCGCTGCTCGAGCTGGCCGACGATGTAATACATCCACAGTTCGGCGCGACCGAAAGTGCGCTCGAGAAAATCCGGGTGATTGGCAAACCAGTTCAGCTGCGCGGCGACCGCCGGCTCGCTCACGTCATCGAGCTGGAATCCATTGCGCAGGCGATCCCACAGATCGGCCTGCCTGACGGTGACGATGCTGTCCGCCGGCGGACCCGGCAGATCCGCGGCGTCAATGCCCGCGGTGCTCTGGGCCTGGTAAGCCTGGGTGCTGGCGGCGTGTGTGTCCGCGGCGCTGCTGGCAGTATTGGCCGCCGTCGCATCGACAGGCGAGAGGTCGGGCGCCGGCGTAGCATCGGGCGCCAGCGGTGTCACGGGGATTGGCGTGGCCTGCGCGACCTGCGGCGCGGGCTGATGGGCGCAGCCGGCCAGAAATAGGAGGGGCAGAAGCAGGAATTGCGTCGGCAGTCGGGTCAGCTTCGCTCGGCTCAACGGTCGGCTCCCCGTAGCGGGTTTTGGATCATGTTACGGTATGCCGGAGCCCAGGCACCGGGCCAGCAGAATTTAACCCGTAAGTTCACACATTCGCTAGTTTATTTGGCGAGGCACGTTCGACATCTCACAATGGCTGAAGCATCCAGCGTTATGCAGCAATGGCAGCACGGACCGCTGGGCCAGGCGCTGATCGCCGCGGAGGCGCAGTTGCTGGCCACGACCTTCGATGACGTGTTCGGTCTGGAGCTACTGCAGCTCGGCACCTGGGGCACGGGGCGTGAGCTTCTGGCCCAAAGCCGGATCCGCCGCCAGAGCGTCGTGGCTGAGCCCGAAACGGGCTCGATCTCCGGCGATCTGGTAGCGAACCTGGCGCATCTTCCGATCAGCAGCGGCTCCGTGGATGCGGTGCTTCTCCCGCATACCCTGGAATACGCCCCCGATCCCTACGCGGTATTGCGCGAGGCGGATCGGGTACTGGTGGCCGAAGGCCAGCTCATCGTGTTGGGCTTCAGGCCCGCGAGCTTCTGGGGCTTACGCTCGGCCGCTTCGCGCGGCGGCTATCCGCCGGGGCTGCGACGCCGTCTGGGCGGCAACCGGGTGTACGACTGGCTGGGTCTTCTGAGCTATGAAATCGTGAGCGTGCGGCCCTATCTCTATCATCTGCCGCGCTCCCCGCGGGGTACGGTGGAAGCGACCTTGCCAAGCATGTTGCATCGCGGCTGGTTCTATCCCTGGCCGGCAGCCGCTTATGTCATCAAGGCGCGCAAGCGGGTCTACACGCTGACCCCGATCCGCCCGCGACTGCGCGAGCGGCGCGCGGTTCTGGGCGGGCTGGTGGAACCGAGCGTGTGAGCGAGGTGGTCGAGATCTATACCGACGGCGCGTGCCGCGGTAATCCCGGTCCCGGCGGCTGGGGGGCACTGCTGTCGGTTGGTGGGCGCGAGAAGGAATTGTCGGGGGCGGAGAATCCGACCACCAACAACCGCATGGAGCTGCAGGCGGTGATAGGCGCCTTGCAGGCGCTCAAGCGCCCGGTCGCGGCTCGGCTCTACACCGATTCGCAATACGTGCGTCGAGGAGTGCTCGAGTGGCTGCCGCAATGGAAGGCGCGCGGCTGGAAGACCGCGGACAAGAAGGCGGTCAAGAACCAGGATCTGTGGCAGTTGCTCGACACCGAAGCCGCCAGGCACCGCATCGAATGGCATTGGGTACCCGGACATGCCGGCGTCCCGGGCAATGAGCGCGTCGATGCCCTCGCCAACGCCGCGATCGATGCGATCCTTGCGGTAGACTCCCGCTGATGCGACAGATCGTTCTCGATACCGAAACCACCGGACTCAACCTCGACGACGGCCACCGCATCATCGAGATCGGCTGCGTCGAGCTGCTCAACCGCCGGGCTACCGGCCGCCACTTCCAGCGCTTCCTGAACCCCGAGCGCGAGATCGAGGATGGCGCGCTGGCCGTGCACGGCCTGACGCGCGCGCGCCTGGCGCAGGAGCCGAGATTCCGCGACATCTGCGCCGAGCTGCTCGAGTTCATCCAGGGTAGCGAGCTGATCATTCACAACGCCGCCTTCGATGTCGCGTTTCTCGAGCGCGAGTTCGCGCTGATTCAGGGCGCGACACCGATTCTGTTGCGCAGCCTGTGCCAGATCGTCGATACCCTCACGCTCGCGCGCGAGCGCCATCCCGGGCAACGCAACAGCCTCGATGCGCTCTGCAAGCGCTACGGCATCGACAACTCACACCGCCAGCTGCATGGCGCGCTGCTCGATGCGCGCATTCTGGCCGACGTGTACCTGGCGATGACCGGCGGGCAGAGCCTGTTGGCGCTGGATGAATCGGCGCGTGAGCGCACCGCGGCGACTCGCAGCAGCCCGCTGCCGGCGATGCAGCGCCCCAGCGATCCGCTGGTGATCATCCGCGCGAGCGTGGCCGAGACCGAAGCGCATGCCGAGTTGCTGGCACTGCTGGCCAGAGCGAGCGGCGGGCGCTGCGTCTGGAACATGCTCGAAGCGCGTGTAAGCTAGAATCGCGTTCCCAAGCGATCGCGGAGCAACGCGGATGACGACGGCCAAGCGCTCGGCAACAGACTGCGCGGCGTGGCATGAGCTCGAGGGGCTGGCGCAGCGCCTGAGCGCCACCAGCACCCGGGACCTGTTTGCACGCAACCCGCAACGCTTCGTGCAGTTCTCGCACGAGGCGGCCGGTCTGGTGCTGGACTTCTCGCGCCAGCGGATCGATGCCGCGGTGCTCGCTGCGTTCGCGGCCCTGGCCGATCAGCTGCAACTGCGAGATCGCATCGAAGCCATGTTTCGCGGCGATCACATCAACAGCACCGAGGACCGCGCAGTGCTGCACACGGCGCTGCGCAGGTCCGGCGCGAGTGGTGCACTCATGGTCGACGGCAATGACGTCAACAGCCAAGTGCAGCAGGAGCGCGAGCGCGTGCTGGCCTTCGCCGAGGACGTGCGCCGCGGACGGATCCGCTCGAGCACCGGCGCCAGCTTCTCGCTGGTGGTGAACATCGGTATCGGCGGCTCGGACCTGGGACCGGCCATGGCGGTCGAGGCGTTGCGCCCGGCGACCCAGGGTGCGCCGCAGGTGGCCTTTGCTTCCAACGTCGACGGCTGCCAGCTCGCAGATCTGATCGCGCACGCGGACCCCGAGCGCACGCTCTTCATCATCTGCTCCAAGACCTTCACCACGCTCGAGACCCAGAGCCTTGCGCG
Source organism: Steroidobacteraceae bacterium (assembly GCA_036008365.1). GTDB lineage: Bacteria > Pseudomonadota > Gammaproteobacteria > Steroidobacterales > Steroidobacteraceae > FEN-1191. The sequence continues at coordinate 7,335 of DASYNV010000228.1, forward strand.
CACGGCGCGCAGCTGGATTCAGCAGCGGCTGGGCGACAAGGCGGTGCCCCAGCATTTCGCAGCGGTCTCGGTCAATGCCCCGGCGATGGACGAGTTTGGCGTGCACCCGGACTATCGCTTTGCAATGTGGGACTGGGTCGGCGGCCGTTATTCGATCTGGTCCGCGATCGGCGTATCGCTGGCCATCGCGATTGGACGTCAGGGCTTCGAATCGCTGCTGTCCGGCGGCCGGGAGGTCGACGAGCATTTCCGCGCGGCGCCATGGAACCAGAACCTGCCGGTGCTGGCAGGCTTGCTCGCCGTCTGGAATATTGATTTGCTCGCACTGCCGACACTGGCGGTATTGCCGTACGACTCGCGGCTGGCGCGCCTGCCGGCCTATCTGCAGCAGCTCGAGATGGAGAGCAACGGCAAGCACGTCAAGCTCGATGGCAGCCCGACCACGCTCGGTACCTGCGCCGTGATCTGGGGTGAGCCGGGCAACAACGCCCAGCATTCCTTCTTCCAGCTGCTGCACCAGGGCACGCAACGCTGCGCGATCGATTTTCTGCTGCCGATCCGCTCCTCCTGCGGCAGTCAGCCGCAGCAGGACCTCGCGATCGCGAGTTGTCTGGCACAGGCCGAGGCATTTGCGCTGGGCCAGGATGCTGCAGCGGTCAAGGCCGACCTGGCACGGTCCAAGCTGACCGAAGCGCAAGTCCAGGCCCTGGTGCCGCACAAGATTCACGAGGGCAGCCGGCCCTCGAGCCTGCTGATGTTCGAGCAGCTCGATCCGGTAACGCTCGGCCGTCTCATTGCGCTCTACGAACACAAGGTATTCGTGCAAAGCGTCGTCTGGGGAGACAACGCCTTCGATCAGTGGGGCGTCGAGCTCGGCAAGAAGCTGACTCAGACCATCATTCCGCTGGTGGAGAATCCCGACCGCGCGCACGGTGTCTCGAGTTCGCTCGGGGGCGCCCTGGCGTACGTAAAGAAATGGCGGAACTGAGGCAACGGCGCGCCTGTCTCAAACCGACGGCGCGCGGTTCGCGGGATCCGCACCCCCCGAGGAAATCAGTACAATGCGCGGTTTGCAGTCGCGTGGGGAACGGCGAGTGATTGGGATGCAAACTCTACGACCAGCGGGTTCTTTTCTGGGCATGGCGATCGTCACGATCGCGATCCTGACCATTTCTCCTTTCAGTCGAGCGCAG
>DASYNV010000229.1:0-9169 GCA_036008365.1 Steroidobacteraceae bacterium
GCCGTTCGTCTCGGCCATCACCTTGGTCAGCGCCGCCGTCAGCGTCGTCTTGCCGTGATCCACATGCCCTATCGTCCCCACGTTCACGTGCGGCTTGGTGCGTTCGAACTTTTCCTTGGACATAGTCGTAAACCTCTACGAATCTCTCTCGACACCCTGCGGTTCGGCACTCAAGTGACCGGCGATCAGTCATTCGCTGGTGGAGCCCACGACCGGAATCGAACCGGTGACCTCGTCCTTACCAAGGACGTGCTCTACCGACTGAGCTACGTGGGCGGCGGGGTCCATGGAGCGGGTAGTGGGAATCGAACCCACGTCATCAGCTTGGAAGGCTGAGGTTCTACCATTGAACTACACCCGCCTGGCTGATGACGTTGGGTAACCCAAATCCGCTCCGCTCCGAATCTGCCGCCTTTGGAATCCCAACCGCCCCGTGGTGGAGGGGGTAGGATTCGAACCTACGAAGGCGTAAGCCGGCAGATTTACAGTCTGCTCCCGTTGGCCGCTTGGGTACCCCTCCGCGAAAACGAGCCGCGTATTCTGATTTCAGCACCCGGTGCTGTCAATGCAGAAAACGGGCCAAAACCCACCCTGCGGACGCAGAACTAGAGTCCGCGGGAGTTTAAATAGCCGTCGACCGCACTGCGCACGGCTCCCGCAACCGCTGGCGCACAGAAGAAGTCCAGATCGAGCATGCCGAAATCGTCCAGCCGCGCGCGAATCTGCAGCGGGTAGCCGACCCGCTTGTAGGTCGCGAGAAATTCCCATCGGCGAGACTGGTCGGCCGGTAGCTGATTGATGTCGCGCGCCACCTGCTCGGCGTCCCGGCGCACGAACCCCGCATGCATGAGTTTGGCGACCTGCCGCAGCACCGCGGCGGCGTATTTGACGTCAAAGCTCGTGGTGATGCGCACGGTCGCGGCCTCGGGGGGCGCTGGCTGGACCGGCGCGGCCGCAGCGGCCGGATCCGCGACCGGGGTCTGGACTGCGTCATCGACGCCCGCTTGGGACACCACCGACAATGCCAGCAGCGGAAACAGTCGAGATACTGACCAGATCGACGAAGTTACAGCATTTTTTGCTCGGTTAGCGCTCATTTTCGGCCATCGAGAGGCTCGCGGCCTCGGCCTCGCTCAGTCGCCGCCACTGCCCTGGACGTAGATCGGGCGGCAGCCGCACAGTTCCATACCGCAAGCGGGACAACCGGCTGACCTCGTAGCCCACCGCCTGCCAGAGCCGCCGCACCTCGCGATTGCGGCCTTCGTGCAGCACCACCCGGAACCAGGCGTGCGCGCCGCCCAGCGCGGGCTGACCGGCCGACGCCATCGCCTCGATCTGATCGAAATGCGCCGGACCGTCCTCGAGCTCGAGGCCGGCTCGCAGCCGCGCGAGCACGGCGGCCGGCGGCCGGCCCCGCACGCGCACCAGGTACTCGCGCTCGATTTCGCTGCTCGGATGCATGAGGCGGTGGGCCAGAGCGCCATCGGTCGTGAACAGCAGCAGACCGGTGGTGTTGGCATCGAGACGGCCGATGACGACCCAGCGGCCCTGGCGTGGCGCCGGCAGGCGATCGAACACGGTGGGGCGGCCCTCGGGGTCCGTACGCGTGGTCATCTCCCCGGTCGGCTTGTGATAGACGAGCACCTCGCGCGGCACGTGCGTCGCGGACGCAAGCTCGAGCCGCGTTCCATCGAGACGAATGTCGGCACTCGCGGCGGCGCGCTCACCGAGCGACGCGACCCGGCCATCAACGGTCAGACGTCCCTCCCGAATCCACTGCTCGATCCGTCGTCGCGAACCGTGCCCGGCGGCGGCCAGCAGTTTCTGTAACCGCTCGCTCACACCGCTGCGCTCACCGCCATTCTCACCGCACCGGCAGCGAGATCTTCCGGAACAGCTCGGTCTGCGCCTCGGCATCGCGTGCGTCGATGGCACGATCGACCAGGCGGCGCGTCAGGTGCGGCCCGAACAGCTGCATGAAATCGTAGGCGAAGTTGCGCAGCAGGGTGCCGCGACGGAACCCGACCCAGGTAGTGTGGATCGGGAACAGGTGCGAGGCGTCGATCACGGTGAAATCGCTGTCCTGTGTCGGATCGATCGCGACACTCGCGACGATGCCGACTCCCAACCCCAAGCGCACATAGGTCTTGATGACATCCGAGTCGCGCGCGGTCAATGCGACCTTCGGCGTCAGATTCTCGCGCGCAAATACCGTATGCAGCGAGGAGGAGCCGGTGAAGCTGAACACGTACGTCACCAGTGGATACGGCGCCAGATCCTGCAGCGTCAGCCGTTCGACCTTGGCCAGCGGGTGATGCTTGAGCACGATGACCTGCCGGTACCAGCGATACACCGGCAGCAGCACCAGGCCCGGAAACAAGCCGTCCGATCCGGTTGCGATCGCGAGCTGCACGCGGTCGGTCGCCACCATGTCGCCGATCTGCTCGGAGGTTCCCTGATGCAGGTGCAGCTCCACCTCGGGGTAGCGATCGCGGAAGGCGTGTACCACCGGCGGCAGCACGTAGCGCGCCTGGGTGTGCGTGGTCGCGATCGACAGCGTGCCGCGGTTGTCCTGGTTCAGATCCGCGGCCACAGCCTTGAGGCTGTCGATCTCGGCCAGCGCGCGGTTGGCGTACTCGAGTACTTTGGTGCCCTGGGGCGTGACCCTCGAGAACGCGCGCCCTTCGCGCACGAACAGGTCGAATCCGAGTTCGCGCTCGAGCGCCTTGAGGGCGCGGCTGATCGCGGGCTGCGAGGTGCCGAGCGCGGATGCCGCCTGTGTCACCGACAGACCATGGCGCGCGATGGCGACGGCGTACTGCAACTGATGGAAATTCATGGGCGCACGATACGGTCCAAATGGCGCCGCCGATCATAACGATTTGTTATTAAAAAATGGCCTTCTACTCATCGATTCGTCTGTGCAGCGGGGTGTAGAGGAGACTAGAGTGCTGTCCCCATCGCACCCAGAGGCCGGCGAGGTCATGATTTACGAGAGCATTCTTGGCACCATTGGGCGCACTCCCATCGTGCGCCTGCAACGGCTCGCGCCGTCCGGCGTGACGGTGTACGTCAAGTGCGAGTTCTTCAATCCGGGCGCTTCGGTCAAGGACCGCCTCGCGATCGCGATCATCGAGGACGCTGAGGCCCGCGGCGCCCTCAAGCCTGGACAGACCGTCATCGAAGCCACCTCGGGGAACACCGGTATCGCGCTCGCCATGGTGTGCGCGGCCAAAGGTTATCCGTTCGTTGCGACCATGGTCGAAACTTTTTCGGTCGAGCGGCGCAAGATCATGCGCCTGCTCGGCGCGCGCGTGATCCTGACGCCCGCCGCGGAGCGCGGCACCGGCATGGTCCGCAAGGCCGCCGAACTGGCCGACAAGCACGGCTGGTTTCTCGCACGGCAGTTCGACAATCCCGCCAATCCGGCGTATCACCGCAACACCACGGGGCCGGAAATCCTGTCCGACTTCGCCGGCAAGCGGCTGGACTATTTCGTGACCGGCTGGGGCACCGGCGGCACGCTGACTGGTGCCGGCGAGATGCTGCACCTGGCGCGCCCGGAACTGAAGATCATCGCCGTTGAGCCGGAGGCCGCCGCGATGCTGTCCGGCAAGCCGTTCACGCCGCACAAGATCCAGGGCTGGACACCGGACTTCGTGCCGGCGGTGCTCAATCGGGCGGTTCCGGACCGCGTCCTAACCGTGAGCGACGCGGAAGCCTTTGTGACCGCGCGTGCGCTATCGCGCCAGGAAGGGATTTTCTGCGGCATCTCATCCGGCGCCACCGTGGCCGCCGCACTCAATCTGGCGCGCGAGGTGCCGAAGGGCACGGTGCTGCTGGCCATGCTGCCCGACACCGGCGAGCGTTATCTTTCCACTGCGCTGTTCGAAGGGATCGCCGATGGCTCGGATCCGGAGCCCTGAGCCCACGGCACCTGACCGCCAAGCCAGCGTCGGGCGCTCCGTGAGCGGCGCCGCCAGCGTCGCGCTGCCCGATCCGTTCCAGCTCTACCACGGTGGCAGTCTGCGGGGCGCGCAGATCGCCTATGAGAGCTGGGGAAGGTTGAACGAGGCGCGCGATAACGCAATTCTGCTGTTCACCGGGCTCTCCCCCTCAGCGCACGCGGCCGCTACTGAGCAGGATCCCTCGCCGGGCTGGTGGCAACGCATGATCGGGCCGAACCTGGCGCTCGATACCGGCCGCTACTTCGTGGTCTGCGCCAATTCGCTCGGGAGCTGCTTCGGCTCGACCGGGCCGGCCTCGATCGATCCGGCCACCGGCCAGCGCTACGCGATCGATTTCCCCGAGCTTGCCATCGAAGACATCGCCAGCTCGGCCTACGCAGCGGTGCGTGCGTTGGGCATCGAGCGGCTCGCGGCCGTGGTCGGCGCCTCGCTCGGCGGCATGTCGGTGATCGCCTTCGCCACGCAGTTTCCGCAAGCGGCGCGTCGCCTGATCTCGATCTCCGGCAGCCCGGCGGCCTCGCCGTTCGCGATCGCGCTGCGATCGGTGCAGCGCGAGGCCATCCTGCGTGATCCCGACTGGCAGGGCGGTCACTACCCGCCGGAGCATCCGCCGCGCAGCGGCATGCGCCTGGCGCGCAAGCTCGGCACCATCACCTACCGGTCGGCGGCGGAGCTGAGCCAGCGATTCGGGCGCGAGCCGCTCGGCGGCAATGCGCGGCAGTTGAGCCAGTTCGCGCCGCGCTTCGCGATCGAGGGCTACCTCGAGACCCAGGCCGAACGCTTCATCCGCATCTTCGATCCCAACTGCTACCTGTACCTCTCCAGCGCCATGGACCGCTTCGACCTGGCCGAGCACGGCGGCAGCTTCGCCGCCGCCCTGCGCGCGGTCCGCGCCGAGTCGGTGCTGGTGCTCGGCGTCGAAAGCGATATGTTGTTTCCGATCAACGAGCAGGCCGCGATCGCACAGGCGTTCGAGCAGAGCGGCGTGCCGACACGTTTCGTCCGTCTGCCCTCGCTCGAGGGCCATGACTCGTTCCTGATCGATATCCCCCGCTTCGGCAGCGAGCTGCGCAGCGTCCTCGACTGACCCCGCCGCAGCGCTTTCGTGCGCCGCGGGACCGGCCGCGCCGATGCTGTTGCTCTTATGTCGCGTTCGCTTGTAATACGAACAGTAGACAATATAATACTGTACGTACTACGAACCATTGGCGTTCCGGTACGGAATCGTCGAGGAGAGGGATCATGAGCGAACTGCAGCTAACACCGGAATTCGAAGTCACGACCGACGCGGTCCGGGGAGAAACGGCGCTGAATCGCGCGGCAGCCGATAGCGCGGTACGCGGCGGCGCACAGCTGCGCGGCACGCGCCGGCGCATCGACGCCGCGCGCCTGCGCGCGCCGACCGACGACGGCTATCATCTGTTCCGCGTCTACTGACAATCTGGCTGATTCGAAAAAGTCAAATTGCAGCCGCGCGCGGCAAGGATGCTGCGCCGGTGCACCATAAGACAGCTCGGCTGGGTCGCCGCCGACCCAACCGGAGGCGAATGCACGACTTAAGTTGAGTCGCGTAGGACTCGTCCTAGGCTTGAGGCATAATGGCATTGCGGCGGCCTCCTGCCGACCGCGATGGGGTAATCAAGATGGAACGAAGGCTGCACACCCGCCACCGCGCGCGCACCACGGTGTACATCATGCTGCCGGGTGGCATTCGCCGCCTGTGCAAGGCCGTGAACCTGAGTGCCACCGGCGTATTCGTGCGAACCGCCGGTCTCGGGCTGCGCAAGGGCCAGCAGGTCAATCTCGCCTTCGCCATCGATCTCGGCTCGGTCACCAAGGTGCACCGTCGCTCAGCCGTCGTCGCCCACGTCTCGGGCGGCGGCACCGGCCTGATGATGGACGCTTACGCCGCCACGGCGCGCTAGCGTCAGCTGCCGATCACTGACCGCTCTCGGCCGCGAACGACGCCTCCTCAGAGTGAGTTGTTCGGCCAGATCATCGTGCGCCACATGTGCGCCACGGGCGAGCCGTCGAATCCCAATCCCTGTTCTGGCTCGCGAAAATTCCTGCCGATGATGTCGGTAAAGATCTCCGGATCGATCGGATCCGATTCCTCGAAGAAATAAATGTCGAACTGGGTGATCAGGCGCGAGCTCATGTACCAGCGATGCGCGCGCGCAGCCTCGGCGTCGCGCCGGATGTACTCGGGTGGCTGGTAGTCGGCCCCGAAGAAGCGCACATAGGACTCGGGGTAGGCATAACCTACCGATTCGTCGGCGAAATAACGCAGCGCCTGATGGTATTTGACCGCCCAGGCGACCTCCTCTGTGACGTAGGGCGCGATCATCTGCGCGCCCCAGTAACCGTGATCGCTGCGCAGCAGGCAGCCGTTGGCCATGTCGTGCAGCAGGCACGCCATGACGATCTTTTCATCGAGACCGGCATCGAGGGCCTTCTTGCCGCTCGTGAGCAGGTGTCGGATCGTGATGTCGGTGAACCGATACTTGAAGAAATCCAGCAGCCGCGGCCGCTCGGGCATCCTCGGCAGCGCCGGGTTGTCTCCCATCATGAGGACCGTACCGGGCTTGAGCTGCCTCAGGATCGCGGCTTCCGGATCGCCATCCGTGGGGGTGCCGATCCAGGCCACCGGAGGCGGCAGGATCAAGCGCTCGAGACCGGCCTGCGGGTACCCAGCCGGTGGCTCGATCGGTTCGTCATGGCTTCTGGCGTTCATATGGTTTGCATCCCGCAGCGGGCTCCCTGATAACATCGGCGGCGGCGCACGCTGCAATGCGCCAAACCGTTGCAGGCAAGCGGCCGGCGGTGGACCCAAGCCAGTCAACGCCGGGGATGCTGCCGCGCTATGTCCTATAGCAACGATAGCCCAATTGGAGTGACTTCTGGGTGAGGTTGCAGACGTATAATCCTACCGGCGACCCTGGAGGATCGGTATGAAGATCAACAGCGCCAGACCTATCCTCGCGGGAGTACTGCTCTCGGCGCTGTGGATGACCCCCGCATTCGCGTACAGCGGTGGCCATTCCGGCGGCGGTGGCCATTCCGGCGGCGGCGGTCATTCCGGCGGCGGCGGCCACTTCAGCGGCGGCACGCACTTCTCCGGCGGCGGACATTTCTCGGGTGGCGGCCACTTTGGCGGTAGCTACGGTGGCACGGGGCGTACCAGTTATGGCGGCGCTGCACACTTGGCTGTAGCCCCGGCCGCTCACAACTTCCCGGCTGCCCGCCCGATCGCCTATGGCGGTCACGCAGCGGCCGTGCGCGGGTCGGCGCCGAACGCGGGCGTCGGTCGCACTGCAGGGGCGCTGGGGGCGCGCGGACGTCCCTTCGGTCCGGGCTATGGTCACCCCGTTCATTGGGGTGGCGGCTACTGGGGTGGTCGCTTCTGGCCCGGCGCGTACTACGGACCGGGATTCGCGTGGTTCCTAGCGACGATACCGCTCTATTGTGCGACCTTCTGGTGGAACAGCATTCCTTACTATTACTACAACGACATCTATTACACGTGGAGCCCGGCAGCCGACGGTTACGTGGCCACGGATCCGCCGCCCGCAGTCCCCAGCGCGCCGCCCAACGCGAGCGATGGCTCCTACCCGAGCGATGGCTCATACGGCGCGGCAGGTAATGCGGACGGCAGCAACCCGGCGGCGCCACCGGCGAGCTCTGCATCGGATGCGGTTCCTCCCGGCGATTTCCCCGTGTATCCCGGCGCCGCCGCCAGTGACAACGACCACGTCTATGCGTATCCGGCCAACGGCCAGAGCGAACAACGACAGGCTGCGGATCGCGCGCAGTGCGATCAGTGGGCAGCATCGCAGACCGGCGGCGCGAGCGGCTCACCGGAATATCGACGCGCGGTGATCGCCTGCTTCCAGGGACGCGGCTACAGCGCGCAATAGCGCCTCAAGAACCTCAGTTCTTGAGGCGATATCCCGTGCGGAATATCCATATCACCAGCAACAGGCATACCGCCAGAAACCCGAACGTTGCCGACAGGCTCGTGCCCACACTGACATCCGCGCTGCCGTAGAAACTCCAGCGAAAGCCGCTGATCAGGTACACGAGCGGATTGAACAGCGTCACGGTACGCCACGCGGACGGCAGCATATCAATCGAATAGAACGCGCCGCCGAGGAAGGTCAGTGGCGTGATCACGAGCATCGGCACCAGCTGCAACTGCTCCCAGCCGTTCGACCAGATACCGATGATGAAGCCGAACAGGCTGAAGCTCGTGGCGGTCAGTACCAGGAAGGCCAGCATCACGGCCGGATGCAGGATCCGGATCGGCACGAACAGGGTCGAGGTGCCGAGAATGATCATTCCGATCAGAATCGATTTGGTGGCGGCGGCGCCGACGTAGCCGAGCACGATCTCGATCGCCGACACGGGCGCCGACAGCAGCTCGTAGATGGTGCCGATGAAACGCGGCATGTATATGCCGAACGAAGCATTGGACAGGCTCTCGGTGAACAGCGCGAGCATGATCAGTCCGGGTACGATGAACGAGCCGTAGCGCACACCGTTCACCTGCGACATGCGCGCGCCGATCGCGGAGCCGAACACCACGAAATACAGCGACGTCGTCAACACGGGCGTGACGATGCTCTGCACCACCGTGCGCCGGAAGCGCGCCATCTCGAACTTGTAGATGGCCGCGACGCCGCGGCGATTGAACGCGAATTGACTCATCGTGCACTCTCCGTCCGTTCGCTGACCAGTCCGACGAAGATATCCTCGAGCGAGCTTTGGCTGGTGTTGAGGTCCGTGAAGCCGATGCCGAGCTCGCTCATCCGCCGCAGCAGCGCCGGGATGCCTACCGGCTCGCCGCTGGCGTTGTTGAAGTGGTACTGCAGCTCCTGGCCCCCGGCCGCGAGTGTCAGATCCCAGCCACGCAACGTGGCCGGCACTTCGCTCATGGGCTCCAGCAATAGCAGCGTCAACTGCTTGGTGCCCAGTTTGCGCATGAGCGTGAACTTGTCTTCGACCAGGATCAGCTCGCCCTTGTGGATCACTCCGACCCGATCGGCCATCTCCTCGGCTTCCTCGATGTAGTGTGTCGTCAGGATGATGGTGACGCCGCGCTCGCGCAGCCCACGTACCAGAGCCCACATATCGCGCCGCAGTTCCACATCGACACCCGCGGTCGGCTCGTCGAGGAACAGAATTTGCGGCTCGTGCGACAG
>DASYNV010000230.1:0-11917 GCA_036008365.1 Steroidobacteraceae bacterium
CCCGGCAACGTGCGCGAGCTCGAAAAGGTCATTCAGCGCGCGTTGGTGCTGTGCGACGGCGATCTGGTACGCGATGCACACATCATTTTCGAGCCTCACCCGCACCCGCCACCCTTATCCGCGCCGCTGGCGCTCGAGACCGCGGGCGCAGCGACACCCGGCGCGCTTGCCGAGACGCTGGCGCTGGCCGAACGCCGGATCATCCTGGAGGCGCTGCGCAGCAATGAGACGCGCGAGCGCATCGCCGAGCGTCTGGGCATCAGCTCGCGCACGCTGCGCTACAAGCTGGCACGCCTGCGCCGCCTGGGGCTCGATGCCGAAGAATTGGTCGCGCCGGCCGGGAGCGCCGCGACGCCGGCCCGGCGCGCGCTATGAGCGGCATCACAGTCGCCATCGCCCTGACAGCGCGATTCACACGCGACGGATATTTGGCAGTCGCCTTGCGGCGACATCCGCCGGCGAGCCCGGAGTCAACCGATCCCGATTTGGCGCGCTTGCTTGCTCAACGTCACGCAACCAATCACCGAGGGACGGTCATGGAAAAGTACTGGATTCGGTCCGCCGTGTGCGGCGCATTATTGATGAGTACCCTCGCCGCCTGCGGGGGCGGGAGCTCCGGCAGCTCGGGTTTCGCGACCAACTCGACGATGAGCTCGCAGCAGTCCGGCAGCGTGCCGCTCATCGTCAGCGACGCCTCGTCGGACGATTGGGCCACGATCGGCGTCAAGGTGCTCAGTATCGCCCTGATCCCGCAGGGCGGCGGCGCCAATGTCACGGTCTACGATGCCCCGTCGAGCGAGCCTTATGTCAATCTGGAACAGCTCGATCAGCTCGGCGAAATTCTCGGCAATGTCTCGGTGCCGCTCGGCACCTACACCGGCGCGGTCGTTACCGTCGGCGGCAATCCGGGCGACGTCATGCTCGTCGTCGCGGCGAATCCCGAGGCCGGATTCAGTCTGCCGGCGGGCAGCACCGTGTCGTCCGGCGACATCGAGATTCAGCACACGCAGGGCAGCGCGCCCAATCTCATGGTACCGATCACGGTGAGCTTTGCCTCGCCCCTGGTCGTGACGAGCTCGCAGAACAACGCGCTCGATCTCGAATTCGATCTGTCGCACCCGGCCTTCATCGTCGGTCACATGCCGCCGGGTGCGAGCAGCACGCATTGGGCCGTGAATTTCTCGGGTCCGGTGCGCCATCGGCCGATCGCCGATATCACCCGGCTGGTGTTGCGCCACCTGTACGGCAACGTGAGTGCGATTGCGAGCGATAACTCGTCGATCACGATTACCAAAGACTTCCCGGCGCTGCCGGTGCAGACGCCGGAGACCGCGGTCGCCAGCTCTCAGTCACTGATGATCCTGGCTGACGCCACCAATGGCACTCTGCTCTACGACCTCGACGCCCACACCGCGACCACGATCAAGAACTTCTCGGGCGAAAGCAGTCTCGACGGCAAGTACGTCCGCGTCGCGGCGCGTTATCAGCAGGACGGCACGCTGGTGGCAACGCGCATCTGGGTCAGCAGCAGCTTCCAGAGCGTCTGGCTCAGTCCCGAGGGCCACGTGCTGCACGTCGACAGCGCAAGCCCTACGGTCACCATCGAGGACGAGTCGGGTGCCGGTGTACCGATGGTGGTCGATGCCAACACCCAGTTCTATTTCCGTCAGCCCGCAAACGCGCTTGCGGATGCCATGCCGATTGGCAGCGGTCCCGCGTTTCTCGCGAACGAGAACCTCGTGCGCGGCTTCAAGGTACACGCCAGCGCGGTCGATCCGCTGGCCACACCCATGGTGGCGCAGAGCATCGACATCGAGACACCGGTGTATTCAGGCGCGATTTCGCAGGCAAACACTTCGAGCTTCAACTACACGCACGACTACCTGCGGGCCAGCGACGACTACGGTGTCACGCTGGATTACATTGCTGCGAGCAGCGCCAACGGCAACGATGGTAGCGGCGCGGCAATCAATGGCTACAAGTGGTGGAACTTTGCCTACCCGACGCTGGTCGACTCGGGCAGCGGCGCGATCGGCGACTTCGTCGCCGCGACCAATGGCAGCGTCAGCTTCGGCGGCAGCGCCGCGTCGATTTCCGCGTGGGGTATCAGTTACGCCCGGTGGGGCGATCCGGCGAATACCTCGGGCTGGAGCGCGGCTGCGACCGTGCTCGTGCCGGTGCCGGTGCCGGCGATCTCCGTGGCGTCGGGTCTGACGGCCGCTGGCAGCGGCTACAGCTTCACCGCCACGGCTACCGGCGGCACGCAGCCGGTCACGATCGATGTCAGCAACTCTGGCGGCGAGGCCACGCTCGTGTACCAGGTCGACTACAGCAGTAGTGTCGTCACCATCACTCCGGTGGACATTACGATGGCGGGCGGTTTGACCACGCTGATGAACGGCTTGAGCGTCGGCACCAAAGTGAGGGTCTCGGGAGTGACACAGAGCGATGGCACACTGAAGGCGTACGTGATCGCCTACTTCACCAATACGGCGCCAGCAAGCTGACGGCCGTGCCGGATGCGTTTTCGAGGTTCTCAGTCATCCATCAGGAAACTGCGGAGCTGCTCGCTGCGGCTCGGATGACGCAGCTTGCGCAGCGCCTTGGCCTCGATCTGACGGATGCGCTCGCGCGTGACATCGAACTGCTTGCCGACTTCTTCGAGCGTGTGATCGGTGTTCATGTCGATGCCGAAGCGCATGCGCAACACCTTGGCTTCGCGCGGCGTCAGCTGCGCCAGCACCGAATGCGTGGTCTCACGTAGCGACTCCATCGTGGCCTGATCGATCGGCGAGGCGACCGACTGGTCCTCGATGAAATCCCCGAGGTGTGAATCCTCGTCGTCGCCGATAGGCGTCTCCATCGAGATCGGCTCTTTGGCGATCTTGAGCACCTTGCGCACCTTGTCTTCGGGCATCTCCATGCGCACGGCCAGTTCTTCCGGCGTCGGCTCGCGCCCCATCTCCTGCAGCATCTGCCGCGAGATGCGGTTGAGCTTGTTGATGGTCTCGATCATGTGCACCGGGATGCGGATGGTGCGCGCCTGATCGGCGATCGAGCGCGTGATGGCCTGGCGAATCCACCAGGTTGCATAGGTCGAGAACTTGTAGCCGCGGCGGTATTCGAACTTGTCGACCGCCTTCATGAGGCCGATGTTGCCCTCCTGGATGAGGTCGAGGAACTGCAGGCCACGGTTGGTGTACTTCTTGGCAATCGAGATCACGAGCCGCAGATTGGCCTCGACCATTTCCTTCTTGGCCCGCCGCGCCTTGGCTTCGCCGATCGAGACCTCGCGATTGATCTCCTTGATGTCGTTGACCGACAGGTGATACTGCTCTTCGAGCTGCATCAGCTTCTTCTGCCGCCGCTCGATCTCGTCCTTGAGTTTTGCCAGCGGTGCGGAATACTTCTTGCCGGCCTTGACGTGCTTGAGAATCCAGCGCGCGCTGGTCTCGTTCTTCGGAAAGGTCGCGATGAAATCCTTGCGCGGCATGCCGGCGTCGCGCACCGCGATGATCATGATCTCTTTTTCGATCTGGCGGATCTCGCTGATGTGCGAGCGCAGCTGATCGGTCAGCGCATCGAACATGCGCGGCGACAGCTTCAGTTCCATGAACTCGCCCGACAGCCTCTTGCGCAGCTTCTGCGTCTTGGGATCTTCCGCGCCCTGCTTCGCAATCGCGGCCAGCGAGTGCTGCAGCAGCTTGGCGAGCGAAGCCATGCGACGGGCGACTTCCTCCGGGTCGGGGCCGGTGTCGATCGCCTCTTCCTCGGCCTCGTCGCCTTCCTCGGCGTCTTCTTCCTTGTCCTCGGCGTCGGCCTCGAGGTCGATCTTGGTCGGGTTCTGCGGTTGCGCAATGACGTCCGGCGCGTTCGGATCGATGAAGCCGACCACCAGATCGATCAGGCGCGCCTGGCCGGCCTTGACCAGTTCGTAGGTGCGCAGCAGATGCTCGAAGGTCGCCGGGTATTTGCCGAGCGCAGTGCGCACGGCATCCAGGCCTTCCTCGATGCGCTTGGCGATGCGGATTTCACCCTCACGCGTGAGCAGCTCGACGGTGCCCATCTCGCGCATGTACATGCGCACCGGATCGGTGGTACGACCCAGCTCGGCGTCGAGCGCGGCCAGCGCCGCGGCCGCCTCTTCAATGGCCTCGTCGTCGGCCGGCGAGGGCGGCTCGTTCGCGAGCAGCGATTCGGTGTCGGGTGCCTTTTCGTACACCGGAATGCCCATATCGTTGATCGTGTTGACGATGCCTTCGATCTGCTCCGGATCGACGATTTCGGCCGGCAGGTGATCGTTGACCTGCGCGTAGGTCAGGTAGCCCTGTTCCTTTCCCCGGGCAATCAGCAGCTTGAGCTGCGATTGCCGATCCTCAGGCAAGCCGTGGCCGCGACGCAGATCGACGCTGATGCTCGATGCGGTGACCGGCGCGGCGCTCCTGTGCGCGGCATGTGCCGCCGGTACCACGGCGGCGTGCGCGGTCTTGGCGCCAGGCGCCGGCTTGCCGCCGGCCGCCGCCTTCTTGTGCGGCTCGGCCGACTTGGGTGAAGCCGGGGTATTGCGCGCCGCAACCGGAGCCACGCTACCCTTGCGATGGGGAACTGCGGCGGCGCGCACGACGGGTTTGCGTGCTGCGGGGGTTGGCTTGTGCTGCTTTTTTGTCATGGCGTCTTCAGAAGTGGTCCAAGGGCTCAACTTTAAGACGACAAACCCGTCCGTCCTTGTCGCTTGATACGAAAGGATGGCACGGGGGCGCGTGGCTCATGGGAAAGTTGACAATTGTACCTAAATTTCGTTGCTGGGCTGCCAAATTTCAAGGGCTCTCGGGCATAACGGCGCTACAGCAGCGGACTTGGGCGGTAGGCGGCCGTTCCGGCAGAACGCTGGTTCAGGCAGGTCCAACCCTACTATGGCTGCTCGTAAGTGCCTGAAGTTCCACTTTTTCGGTGTCGCTGAGTCCCTGCGCGCGGGCTTTTTCGATCAGGGCTTCGAGCCGCCCGCCCCTGACTTCCGCATCCAGCAGCCGTTCGATGGCCTGCGCCAGCTCCCGGGTTGCCGCGGACGCCTCGGACACCAGCGGTTCGCTGGCGGCGAGCTCACATAGTCGGCGGTATTCCGGGCGCTCGCGCCAGCGCTCGAGGGTCTGTGCCATGCTCTGGGCGGGCTGCGCCAGCTGCTCGGCCAGCAACTGCGTCAGCACCGCGATCCCCGCATGCGCGAGGCCGGCCAGCGCCTGGCGCTGACGCTCATCGATGGCATTGGCCGCGGTCGGATGGTGCAACAGCAGGCTGATCGACTGCGTCAGCAGGCTGCCGCGGCCGACGCGATCGACCATGGCGCGCGGCGATGCTGCCGGTGGCCGTTCCGACTGGCCCGCTGCCGCTTGCCCCATCCATTGCTGCAACCGCGCGTTCGAGGTGCCGATCGCCTGCGCGATCCGCTCAAGCAGTAAGTCGCGATAGACGCCGGGCGCGATCTTCTCGATCAGTGGCCGTGCCAGTGCAACAAAATGCGCTTTGCCGTCGGCGTGACTCAGGTCGGCCTCGGTGCTCAGATGCGCGATCAGGTATTCCGATAGCGGCATGGCATCGCGCAGCCGCGCCTCGAACGCCGTACCGCCTTCGCTGCCCACGAGCGAATCGGGATCCTCGCCCTCCGGCAGGAACAGGAAGCGTATCTCGCGTCCTGCGCGCACCTGCGGCAGCACGTTCTGCAGTGCACGCCAGGCGGCGGCACGGCCGGCGCGATCGCCATCGAAGCAGAACACGATCTCGTTCACGAGGCGAAAGGCTCGCCGCAGATGCTCTGTGGTCGTCGCCGTGCCTAGCGTCGCGACGGCATAGCCGATGCCCGCCTGATGCAGCCGCACCGCGTCCATGTAGCCCTCAACCACGAGCAGCCGCTTCAGGCCCTGGCGCGCGCGCCGCGATTCGTACAGGCCATAGAGCTCCTTGCCCTTCTGAAACAACGCGGTTTCAGGGGAGTTCAGATACTTCGGCTCGCCCTGCTCGAGGATGCGGCCGCCAAAGGCGATCACGCGCCCGCGCGCATCGCGAATCGGAAACATCAAGCGATCGCGGAAGCGATCGTAGAAGCCCTCGCTGCCGGTGGTGCGCTCGATGATCAGTCCCGTCGCCGCGAGCTGGCGGCGCTGCTCGACGCTGCCCCCGAATCGCTTCATGAGCTCGTCCCAGGCGTCGGGCGCGTAACCGATCCGGAAGCTCTCGATCGTATCGGGCTGCAGTCCGCGTGCTGCTGCGTAATCCCGTGCGCGCGAGTTGCTCTTCAGATTGGCGGCGTAGAACTCCGCCACGCGTCCGAGCAGCTCGTATAGCGGCGCGAAATCGTCCGCGGGCGCACGCACGGCCACGCCACCCTCGTGCGGTACGGTCAGGCCAAAGCGCTCGGCCAGATCCTCCACTGCCTCCCGGAACGGCAGCTGGTCGTACTGCATCAGAAAGCCGAGTGCCGTGCCATGGGCGCCACAGCCGAAGCAGTGATAGAACTGTTTGTCCGGGCTGACCCAGAACGAGGCGGTCTTCTCGTCATGAAACGGGCAGCACGCCTTGTACTCGCGCCCGGCCTTCTTGAGTGCGACACGACTGCCGATGATCTCGACGATATCGGCGCGCGCGATGAGCTCGTCGATGAAGTCTTGCGGGATGCGGCCGGACATCGGGCGCCGGCCTGGGTTAGGACGGCGTCAGACGCGCCTTGATGCGTGCCCCGACCAACGCCATGTCGGCGCGGCCCTGGGCCTTTCCCTTGATGATGCCCATCACCTTGCCCATGTCCTTGATGCTGCTCGCGCCGGTCTCGGCGATGGTGGTCTTGATCAGGGCATCGAGCTCGGCGTCGTTGAGCTGTGCCGGCAGGTAGCCGCCGATGAGCTTGAGCTCGGCGCGCTCCTTTGCGACCAGATCGGAGCGTCCGCCGGCTTCGAACTGCGTGATCGACTCGCGGCGCTGCTTCATCATCTTTTCGAGCACCGAGAGCACCTGAGTGTCGTCGAGCACGATGCGCTCGTCGACTTCGCGCTGCTTGATCGCGGCGAGGATCAGCCGCACGGTGGCCAGCCGATCCTTGTCGGCCGCGCGCATCGCGGTCTTCATGTCTTCCTGCACGCGCTCTTTGAGACTCATGAGGATCGGCGCCGTCGGCGCTGGCCAGGTAGAATCAGCGTGCCGGACGCACGAAGTCGCGGGAAACGCGTTTCATGTGCCGCTTGACGGCGGCGGCCTTCTTTCTTTTCCGTTCCTGCGTCGGCTTTTCGTAGAATTCGCGCCGGCGCAGCTCGGCGAGCACGCCCGCCTTCTCACACGCTCGCTTGAAACGCCGCAGGGCGGCATCGAAATATTCGTTCTCGCGTACGCGAACACTCGGCATCTAAAACTCAACCTCTTGATTATGAATTGCTTTTTGGCAATGGGCACACGACGTCGGGCCGGGATTCTAATGCAGTTGCGACAAAACGCAAAATGCCGCGCGAGCCATCGCATGACCGCTGCCTATGACGTGACCGCTGCCTATGACGTGACCGCTGCCTATATAAGGTCGGAGTGAGCGATGCGCATTCTCGCGATCGAGACTTCCTGCGACGAAAGTGCCGTGGCAGTGCTCGACGAGCAGCGCGGGTTGCTCGCGCACGAGCTCTGGAGCCAGATCGATCTGCACCGCATCTACGGCGGGGTGGTGCCGGAGCTTGCCTCACGCGATCACCTGCGCCGGCTGTTGCCGTTGCTGAGCAGCGCGCTCTCGCGAGCCGGGACGCGCGCCGCCGAGATCGACGGGATCGCTTATACGGCAGGTCCCGGCCTCGTGGGCGCGTTGCTGACCGGCGCGGCGCTGGCGCGGGGCTTGAGTTTCGGCTGGGGGGTACCGGCCATCGGCGTGCATCATCTCGAAGGGCATCTGCTGGTTCCGATGCTGGAATCACCGCCGCCACCGTTTCCGCATTTGGCGCTGCTGGTGTCGGGCGGCCATACCATGCTGATCGACGTGTGCCGGATCGGCGAATACCGCATCCTCGGACAGACGCGCGATGACGCTGCCGGCGAAGCTTTCGACAAGACCGCAAAGTTGCTGGGCTTGCCTTATCCGGGCGGCCCGGAACTGGCGCGGCTGGCGGGCGGCGGACGGCCCGGTGCGTACCTGTTTCCGCGCCCGATGCTTGATCGGCCCGGGTTCGAGTTCAGCTTCTCGGGGCTCAAGACCGCCGTGATGCTGGCGGTGCGGGCGACCGCGCTGACCGATCAGGCGCGAGCGGACATCGCGCACGCCGTGCAGGAGGCCATCGTGACGACGCTCTGCACGCGCTCATTGCAGGCGCTACGCTACACCGGGCACCGCGCGCTGGTGGTGGCCGGCGGTGTCGGTGCGAATTGCGAGCTGCGCCAGCGGCTCAGCCGCGAGGCACGGGCGATCGGTGCGCAGGTGTACTACCCGCGCGTCGAATTCTGCACCGACAACGCAGCCATGATCGCGGTCGCAGGGCTGCAGCGGCTGCGGGCCGGGGAGCACGCCGGCAGCGCGATCGAAGTGCGGGCTCGCTGGCCCTTGTCCGAGCTGCAGCCGCCCGGCTGCGCCGCGGTGGGCGTTGTCCGCGAGTTACCCTAGACTTCTCGCATGAGCGACCGAATATTCCTGCGCGGCCTGAGCGCGAAATGCATCATCGGCTTCATCGATTGGGAACGGCGTACGCCGCAAACGTTGCTGATCGATCTGGAGATACCCTGCGACTGCGCGCGCGCGGCGCGCAGCGACCGGGTTGAGGACACGGTCGACTACAAGCGCGTCGCCAAGCGCGTGCTCGGGTGGTTGCCGACCACACAATTCCAATTGGTCGAATCGCTCGCGCACCATCTGGCCTTGCTGCTGGTGTCGGAATTCTCGCTCGACTGGGTCCGCGTCAGCGTCAACAAGCCCGGTGCGATCCGCGATTCGCGCGACGTCGGCATTCAGCTCGAGCGTCGGCGGGAGGATCTTGCAGGGTGGCAGTTGCCCGCGACTGCGGACGCGGGCTCGGCAGCCCCGGGCGGCGAATGAGCCAGGTCTACATCGCGCTCGGCAGTAACATTGATCCGGTCGCACGACTGCTGCAGGCGGCCCGTCTGCTCAAGGCTCACTTTCCCGATGCGCGCTTCTCGAGCTGCTTCCGTAATCGCGCGGTCGGATTCGATGGCGACGATTTCATCAATGCGGTTGCCGGTTTTTCGAGCGCGCTGGAGGTGACGGCGCTGCTGGAACTGCTGCATCAGATCGAAGAGCGCTGTGGCCGCGGACGAGCGGATCCCAAGCGGGGGCCGCGCGCGATGGACCTCGATCTGTTGCTCTACGGTGATCAGGTCGGTGAGGGTGCCGGTTACGCGCTGCCGCGGCGCGATCTGCTGCGACGTCCCTACATGCTCGGTCCGCTCGCGGAACTGGCACCCGAAGTGCGTCATCCGGTCACGGGCGTTTCCATTGGTGCGCTCTGGGCGGCCTTTCCGCAGGCCGAACACGCAATGACGGCCAGCGCGCCCGACCTCAATGCGGCGTGAACGCGAAGGTGACGGCCGCTTGCCGAGTTCACCAGGCGATGCTGCGGCCGCCGTCGACGGCCAGGATCTGTCCGGTGATGAACGGCGCATCCGCCGCAAAGAACAGCACCGTGCGTGCGATATCGGTTGGCGATCCAGCGCGATGCAACGGCGTCTGTTCGAGAATGCGGTGCTTGCGTTCGCCATCGATGCCGTCCTCGGGCCACAACACCGCGCCGGGTGCGATCGCGTTGACGCGCACCTCCGGCGCCAGCTCGCGCGCCAGTGCGCGCGTCAGCATGATGAGCCCGGCCTTGGCGACGCTGTAGACCGGGTGCTCGCGCAGCGGCCGCAGCCCGTGAATATCGACGATATTCAGCACCGCGCCGCGGCTGGCCTTGAGTGCCGTCGCCGCGGCCTGCGCCAGGAACAGCGGCGCCTGCAGATTGGTCCCGATCAGATCCTGCCACTGCGGCAAGGTAACGCTGCCGATCGGGGTCGGATAGAAGGTCGAGGCGTTATTGATGAGCAGGTTCAAGCCGCCGAAACGCTCGCAGGTGTGCGCCACGAGCCGTGGCAATCCGCTCGTGTCGCACAGGTCGGCGCACGACACCTCGGCGCTGCCTGCACGCATCGCGTTGAGTTCCGCGGCCAGCCGTTGCGCATGATCGAGTGAGCGGTGGCAGTGAATCATGACGCTGGCGCCTTCGGTGTGCAGCGTGCGCGCGATCTGCGCGCCGACGCGCCGCGCCCCGCCGGTCACGAGCGCTGCCTGGCCGGCCAATCGAGGCTCAGAACTCATGCGCGCAGCTTAAGATGATTGGCGAGCCTTCCTCAATGCTGCCCTCAATGCTGCCGGAGCTGACGCCGGATCAGGCGGCACAGTCGGCGGCGGTCATGCGCGCGCTGCGGGCGGCCATTGCGGCGCACTCGGGCTGGCTGGCATTCGACGACTATCTGCGCCTGGTGCTGTATGCACCGGGGCTGGGCTATTACTCGGCGGGCAGTGCCAAGCTCGGCGCCGCCGGCGACTTCGTCACCGCACCGGAGCTGTCGGATCTGTTTGCGCGATGTCTCGCCAGTCAATGCGCGCCGTTGCTGCGCATGGGTGGCGGCGATGTGCTGGAGCTAGGGGCGGGCACCGGCCGACTGGCGCTGGGCCTCATGCGACGATTGGCCGAGCTGGGCGACGTACCGGCGCACTATTACATTCTCGAAGTCAGTGCCGATCTGCGCCAGCGTCAGCAGGCGCTGCTGCAGCAGCTGCCGCGCGAGTTGCGCTCGCGGCTCGAATGGCTCGATGCGCCGCCGGCGACTCCGATCACGGGCGTGATACTCGCGAACGAAGTCGCGGACGCGCTGCCCTTCCGGCGCTTCGTGATCGACTCCGGCAGGTTCTACGAGCGCGGTGTCGGTCTATCGGCGGCAGGAGCGCTCGTGGACGCCGATTGCCCGGCGGCGCCTGATCTCATCGCCGAGCTCACTCGCATCGCCCCCGGCGCCTGGCCGCAGCACTACCTGTCCGAGCTCTGTCCGATGCTGGCACCGTGGGTGGCATCCATGGCCGCGCCGCTGGCGCGCGGGCTGCTGCTGCTGATCGACTACGGCCTGCCGCGACCCGAGTACTACCACCCGCAGCGCGATCGCGGCACGCTGCGCTGCCATTTCCGGCATCGTGCCCATGATCAGCCACTGCTCTATCCGGGCGTACAGGACGTAACGGCCTGGGTCGATTTCACGCGTGTTGCCGAAGCCGCGGTCGATGCGGGACTTACGGTCGGAGGCTACTGTACGCAGGCGGCCTTTCTGCTCGCGAGCGGCATCGAAGCCGAAGTCGCCGCGGCCGTCGATACGATCGAACGGGCGCGCCTTGCCTCGCAGGCCCGTTCGCTGCTGCTGCCCGGAGAGATGGGGGAAAACTTCAAGGTCATGGCGCTTACGCGCGGGCTCGATCTGCCGTTGCGCGGGTTCGCGCTTCAGGACCTGCGGCGCACGCTCTGAAGATGCGGCAGCCGTGTCAATTGCGCGATTCGAGCATCGCGCAGCGCGTTGGCAATTGCCGGCCCCCCCGCCAGCGTCTGCATGCGTCCGGGCTCGAGCGTCACGTTCGCGATCGCATCCGCCGCGGTCCGCAGCAATGTCAGCGCCTCGGGTGGTGCGCCGCGCGCGGCGCAGCTCAGCAGCAGTCGTTCGAAGCGTTCCGGGCGGCGCAGTATGTCGCTGGCTTCGAGCAGATCCAGCAGTTCGGCGGCATCGAGCTCTGCCGCGCGCGCGATGCGCTCATGCAGTCGCGCGCACAGGTTCGCAAGCTCGCGGAAACGGCTCGGAACGCGCAGCCGCTGGCACAGCGTCTCGATGGCAGCGATCGGATTGCCGGCCGCCAGCGCTGTGAAGC
>DASYNV010000231.1:0-4355 GCA_036008365.1 Steroidobacteraceae bacterium
ACCGCAGGCGGCGCAGGTGGGGCGCGAGATCCGCGTGGTCGGTAACAACGCGGGCGAGCAGCTCTCGATCCTCGCCGGCACGCTGGCACGCCTGGACCGCGAGGCCCCCGAATACGGTATTGGCCGCTATAACGACTTCAACACCTTTTACATACAGGCGGCTTCGGGCACCTCGGGCGGATCGTCGGGCTCGCCGGTCATCGACATTCGCGGCCGCGTACTGGCGCTCAACGCCGGCGGCGCCACGGGCGCGGCTTCGAGTTTCTACCTGCCGCTCGATCGCGTGCGCCGCGCGCTGCAGTTGATCCAGCAGGGCAAGCCGGTCACGCGCGGCACGCTGCAGACCGAATTCCGCTACCGGCCCTACGACGAGCTGCGGCGGCTCGGCCTGGAGGCGGCCACCGAAGCCGAGGTACGCAAGTCGCAACCCGATGGCACTGGCATGCTGGTGGTATCGGACGTGCAGCCCGGATCGGCCAGCGATGGTGTGATGCTGCCCGGCGACGTGCTGGTGCGGGTCAATGGCACGCTGGTCACCCGGTTCGAACCGCTCGAGACCGTGCTCGACGATTCGGTGGGCGCAAGCGCCGAGCTGCAGCTGCAGCGGGGCGGCAAACTCTACACGGCGAAGCTCAAGGTCGATGATCTCGATGCCATCACGCCGGCGGCCTACCTGGAGTTCGGCGATACCGTCGTGCACACGCTCTCCTACCAGGAGGCGCGCGCGTTTCATCGCCCGGTGCGCGGCGTCTTTGTCGCCGCGACCGGCTATATGTTCGATGCCGCCGGTGTACCGCGCGGTGCCGTGATCACGGAGTTGAATTCAAAGAAGGTCAACGAGCTGTCGGATTTTGCCGCCGCGGTCGGAAGCTTGGGCGATGGCGCGCAGGTGGCCGTGCGCTACACCACCATCGATGATCCGAACGGCAGCCAGCTGCGCTCGGTGCGCATCGACCGGCGCTGGTTTCCCGCCCGGCAGTGCGAGCGCGACGATCACGCCGGGTACTGGCAGTGCGCCGAACTGCCGCCCGTTTCCCAGGTGGCGGCACCGGCGCCGGCGAGCACGCAACTGCCGCGCGTCGATGACAAGCGCGCCGCCGAGATCGCGCCCTCGCTGGTATTCGTGACATTCGACATGCCCTATTCGATCTCGGGGGTGACCGAGCGCAACTACCACGGTACCGGGCTGATCATCGATGCCGAGCGCGGGCTGCTGATCACGGATCGCAACACCGTGCCGGTGTCGATGGGCGACGTGCGTCTGACGTTCGGGGGCACCCTCGAGATCCCCGGCCAGATCGTCTATGTGCATCCGTTGCACAACCTGGCCATCATTCACTACGACCCGAAGCTCATCGGCACGACGGCGGTGCGTGCGGCGAAGCTCGCCACCGAGGATCTCAAGCCCGGGGAGAGCGTCAACGTGGTCGGTCTGGACGGCAGCGGCATCGTGAAATCGCGCACCACGACGATCGCCGACGTCAATCCGCTGCAGCTGCCGCTGTCGCGCTCGGTGATGTTCCGCGAGAGCAATCTGCAGGTGGCTGCGCTGGTCAATTCCCCGGATGAATTCGTCGGCGTGCTGTCCGACAACGCCGGCCGGGTGCGCGGCCTGTGGGCCAGCTTCGCGTCCGACAATGGCCGCGAACTGGTGCAGGAGAATCGCGGCATTTCCAGCGACCTCGTGGCGGAGACGCTCGACATCGTGCGCGAGAACCGGCCGCTACACTCGCTCGAAGCCGAATTCGTGACGCAGAGGCTGGCCGACGCGCGCCGCCTCGGACTGAGCGACATCTGGGTGCAGCGCATCTCGAAGGCCGATCCGTCGGCGCGCGAAGTGCTCAGCGTGGCACGGCTGGTCGGGGGCTCCGATGCGGGCCGCCTGCTGCGCCCGGGGGACATTCTGCTGGCGATCGATGACAAGCCGGTCACGCAGTTCCGCGATGTCGAGCGCGCCGTGGCCCGCAAGGACGCTGTGAGTGCCACCGTCTGGCGCGGCGGTGGCGAGAGCAGGCTGCGCATTAAGACCGCGAGCTTGACCGGCAGCGATATCGATCGTGTCGTGCAGTGGGCGGGAGCCACATTACAGGCGCCGCATCGAGCGATCAGCGCACAACGCGGCATCGCGCCCGAAGGCGTTTATGTCGCATATTTCGAGTTCGGCTCACCGGCGTCACGTTTTGGTCTGGTGCCTGGTCGACGCATCGTCGAGGTGGATGGACAACTCACGCCGGATCTCGATGCATTTTTGCGACAGGTCGGTGGCCGTGAAGATCGCTCATCCTTGCGAATCAAGTGCCTAACATGGAATGGCGCCCCAGAAGTGATCACTTTGAAGCTTGACCGTCATTATTGGCCAGCTTATGAACTGCAGCGCACGGCTGTGGGCTGGGAGCGACAATCGCTCGAATAGCGCCACTTGGGGCCGGTACAATTGGCGCATGGTGAGGGTTCTCCGCGCGACGCAGTCCGAGCTTGACGCAGCCGTGCAGGCATTGCGCGATGGCGAGCTCGTGGCCTTTCCGACCGAGACCGTTTACGGGCTCGGCGCGCACGCCGGCCACCCCGTGGCGCTGCGGCGTGTGTTCGATCTGAAGGGCCGGCCGCTGTCGCATCCGTTGATCGTGCACCTCGACAGCGTGCGTTACCTGGGGCGTTGGGCGCGGGAGATTCCGCCGGCGGCGGAGCAACTCGCGGCGAGTTTCTGGCCTGGCCCGCTGACCCTGGTGCTGCCGCGCGCCTACAACGTGCATCCGCTCGTGACCGGTGGCCAGGACACCGTGGCGGTACGCGTGCCGGCGCACCCGATGGCCCAGCAGCTGCTGACCGCATTCGGTGGCGGTATCGCCGCGCCGTCGGCCAATCGATACCGGCACCTGAGCCCGACGCGCGCCGAACACGTGCGCGAGGAGTTCGGCGATGCCGTGCGGGTGGTGCTCGACGGCGGGGATTGCAAGATCGGACTCGAATCGACCATCATCGCCTGCCTCGACGGCTGCGTGCGGCTGTTACGGCCGGGAGCCATCGGTCTGTCGCAGCTGCGCAGCGTGGTCGGAGCGGTCCTGACCGGATCTTCGGCGGAGTCGCCGCGGGTACCCGGCAGCAACGGCGCTCACTATGCGCCGCAGACGCCGCTGTCGATCGCCTCCACCGAAGAGGTCGAGCAGCTCGCAAGCGATCTGTCCGCGCAGGGCCATCGCGTCGCGGTGCTGGCGCTGCGGCCGCCGTTGCGGACGCATCCGTTCGTGACCTGGATCAATGCCGGCATGCGGCCGGATGCTTACGCACACGATTTGTACGCCAATCTGCGCGCGCTCGATCGCTCGGCCTGCACGCGCATCCTGGTGCAGGCGGTGCCCGACGACGAACGCTGGGACGCGGTACGCGACCGGCTGTCGAGAGCCGCGGCCGCCAGCGAGACCGAAATTGCCGCGGACGACGACTCGCCGGCGGTGAACGTGCTGCCGTGACCACGCCCGCCTGATGCGCCGATTCATCGATCCATTCGAGCCGCAGCAGATCCGGCGGCTGGTGACGGAATTCGGCTCGCCACTGCTGATCATCGATTGCGCGCGCGTGCGTGCCCAGTACCGCAAGCTGCGCCGCGCGCTGCCGCACGTGGCGTTGCACTACGCGCTCAAGCCGCTGCCTCACGCCGCCGTGGTGCGCACCATCGTCGAGGAGGGCGGTTCGCTCGATCTCGCGACCACCGGCGAGGTGCAACTAGCGGCGGCGCTCGGGGTCGATCCGGCGCGCTGCATCGACACGCATCCGATCAAGCGCGAGCGCGACATCCGCAACGCGCTCGAGTACGGCGTGCGCACCTTCGTCGCCGACAATGTCGATGAAGTGCGCAAGTTCCGCCGCGATGGCGAGCGTGTTGCGCTGCTGCTGCGGGTATCCTTCCGTAGCCCGGGCGCGGTCTGCGACCTGTCGCGCAAGTTCGGCTGCGACCCGGAAGACGCGATCGCGCTGGCACGCCACGCGGCCAAGCTCGGCATCGACGTGCAGGGATTCTCGTTTCACGTCGGCTCGCAGGTGGCCGATGCGCTCAAGCACGTCGAGGCGATCGAGGTCTGCCGCGGACTGCTGGCGAGCGCGCGGCGCGAGCGGCTCGGCACGCTCGATACGCTCGATATCGGCGGCGGCTTTCCGATCGACTACCTCAAGCGTGCGCTCGACATCGGCAAGTTCTGCGCGCCGATCCGTGCCGCGCTGGCCAAGCTGCCGGCGCGCGTGCGCGTGCTGGCCGAGCCCGGACGCTTCATCACGGGCCCCGCGGCGATCGGCGTCGCCACCGTGATGGGACGCGCGCGCCGCGAAGGGCATTGGTGGTATTACCTCGATGACGGCCT
>DASYNV010000232.1:0-2418 GCA_036008365.1 Steroidobacteraceae bacterium
TGGCGACGCGCACGATCCCTCACGCTAAGGATCGGCTCGCGACCATTCTGCTGGCACCGATGATGACGTGTTCGGCGCGACTGCCGGTGTATGCGCTGATCATCGGCGCGTTCATTCCCCGGCGAAGCGTGGGACCGCTCAATTTGCAGGGACTGGTGTTGTTCTCTCTCTATCTCGCCGGCGTGGGCGGAGCGGTGCTGGCGGCATTGGTCATGCGCCGCGCCACCAGGCGCACCAGTTATCACCCGCTGCTCATGGAGCTGCCGGAATACCACTGGCCCAACCTGCGCAACCTCATCATGGGGCTGTGGGAGCGCGCGCGGATATTCCTCACGCGCGTCGGCACCATCATCCTGGCGCTCATGGTGCTGATGTGGTTCCTGGCGAGCTATCCGCACCCGCCGCAGGGCGCCACCGGTCCCGCGATCCGCTACAGCTTTGCGGGCATGCTGGGCTCGGGACTCGAGAGCCTCTTCAAGCCGCTCGGGTTCAACTGGCAGATCAGCATTGCGCTGGTGCCCGGCATGGCCGCCCGCGAAGTGGTGGTCGGCGCGCTCGGCACCGTCTATTCGCTGTCCGGTTCGAGCGGCGCCGATGTCGGCCAGGCGTTGCAGCCGTTGATCGCCGGCAACTGGAGTCTGGCGACGGCATTGTCGCTGCTCGCCTGGTACGTGTTCGCACCGCAATGCCTCTCGACGCTCGTCACCGTGCGCCGTGAAACCAACTCCTGGCGTTACCCGCTGTTGATGACCGGGTATCTGTTCGCAATGGCCTATGCGTTCGCGTTCGTGACCTATCACGCGGCGCGCGCCTTCGGCGCCTGAGGCACACCGATGCTGCAACAACTCATCATTGCGCTGCTGGTGCTGGGCGCCGCGTGCTACGTCATCTGGACCTTCATGCCGATGTCGCGCCGCCAGTGGCTGCTCGATGCGCTGGCGACACGCGGGATCGCCGCCGCTGCCGCGACGGCGCATCGCAAGCGGCTCGCAGCCCCGGGCTGCGGCAACTGCGCAGCCGCGGGCGAGCACGACCAGACGCCGCAGCGCTGAGTAAACGCCGCCGCTAGCGCAGAGCGCGCGAACTCGATACGAACCGCGGCGGTACGCGGTAGTGGGTGGCCTGCTCGAACGCATACGCGTATCCGATCAGCGCCGCCTCGCTCCATGCGGGCCCGACGAAGGACAGTCCCACCGGCAGTCCGTGGACCAGTGGCATCGGCACCGTGATATGCGGATAGCCGGCCACCGCGGGCGGCGAGCTGATATCGCCACCGACGACGTGATCGCCGTTGACCCAATCGGTCAGCCAGGCGGGTCCGAGCGTCGGCGCCACGAGCACATCGAGCCGGTCCTTGGCCAGCGAGGCATCGATGCCTTCCGCTCCGGCCAGACGTCTGGCGCGCTCGTGGGCATCCAGGTAGGCCGCGTCCGTCAAGGGTCCCGCGCGCTGCGAGTCGAGGAACTGGTCCTGACCGAACCAGACCATTTCCTGCGGCTGGTGCGTCGAATTGAAGGCGATCAGCTCCGACAGATTGCGCGGGCCAGCGCCCCGCCGCGTGCCCAGGTAGCGATTGATACCGTCTTTGAACTCGTGCTGCAGCACGCTCAGCTCGTCATCGTCGAACTTGCCCTTGGTGGCGATCGTGACCGGGTCGACGATGATCGCTCCGAGCGACCGCAACGTCTCGAGCGCCTGATTGAAGCGCGTATCGACCTCATCGTTGAAGCCGGCGTACTCGCGCAGCACGCCGACACGCACGCCCTGAAGGCCGTCGGTGCGCAGCGCGCTGCGATAGTCCGGTGGCGGACGATCCTTCAACGGCAGTGTCGCGAGATCGTCGGGATCGTAGCCGGCCAGTACTGTCAGCAGAATGGCGGCATCGGTGACGGTGCGCGCCACCGGCCCGGCGGTGTCCTGGCTCGCGGAAATCGGGATGATCCCTGAGCGCGATACCAACCCCACCGTGGGCTTGATGCCGACGATGCCATTGATCGATGCCGGGCAGACGATGCTGCCGTCGGTCTCGGTGGCCACGGCCACCGCGGTGAGGTCGGCCGCGACCGCGACGGCGGAGCCCGAGCTCGAGCCGCAGGGATTGCGGTCGAGCACGTAGGGGTTGTGCGTCTGACCGCCGCGACCACTCCAGCCCGAGCTCGAATGGCGCGATCGAAAATTCGCCCATTCACTCAAGTTGGTCTTGCCCAGGATCACCGCGCCGGCGGCACGCAATCGCTGCACGATGAACGCGTCCCGTGCCGGCTTCGATCCCATCAGCGCGAGCGAGCCCGCGGTGGTGTGCATGCGATCGGCGGTGTCGATGTTGTCCTTCAGCAGCACCGGAACGCCATAGAGCAGTCGTTGAGCTGCGCCGCTCTCACCCAGTTTGCGGGCGATCAGCGGAGCATCGGGATTGAG
>DASYNV010000233.1:0-2265 GCA_036008365.1 Steroidobacteraceae bacterium
GAATCGTGGCACTCGCGTTCACGAGCCAGTTGCCCTGCGCATCGCGGCTGACATCCTTATGAGTGACCGCGCTGGGATCGGTGGTGAACTCGCCGACGATCTCCTCGAGGATATCCTCGAGCGTGACCAGGCCGGCGATGTCGCCGTACTCGGTGACGACGAAGGCCAGCCGGCGGCGCATGCGCTGGAATTGCGCCAGCTGCTGCGTGAGCGGGGTGCCTTCGGGTACGAAGTAGGGCTCGCGGGCTTTGGCGAGCTCGACCAGCCGCTCGCGGCTCAAGGTGCCGCGCGCCAGCTCCTGCGCCACGCGCTTCATCTGCAGAATGCCGATCAGATTGGAGAGATGGGCCTCATAGACCGGCAGGCGCGAGTGCGGGCTTTGCCGCAGGCGCTCGAGGATGTGATCCCAGCTCGCCGCCACGTCGATGGCGGAGATCTCCGAGCGTGGAATCATGATGTCATCGACTGTGACGCGCTCGAGGTCGAGGATCGAGAGCAGCATCTGGCGGTGGCGTTGCGGCACTAGCGCGCTTGCTTCGGCCACGACCGTGCGCAGCTCGTCGGTCGACAGCGCCTGCATCGCACGGCCGCGATGCGTGGCACCGACCAGGCGCAGAAATCCCTGCGCCATGATGTTGCTGACCCAGACCAGCGGCGTGCACACCCAGAGCAGCACCAGGTAGATATAGGCCGAGCCGAGCGCCACGCTCTCGGCATGCACGGCGGCGAAGATCTTGGGCGTGAGCTCGCAGAACACGATCATGATCACCGTCAGCATGATCATCATGAGCGGCAAGGCCCATTCGACGCCGGTGCGCTGCGCCAGCAGCGTGGCAGCGGTGGTCGCGGCGACGCTTGCGAGCGCCAGAATCACGAGATTGGCGCCGAGCCATCGATCGGGCTCGGCCAGCAGCTTCTCCAGCAGCAGCGCGCGCTTTTCACCGAGGCTGGCGCGGTGGCGGATGCGGTAGCGGTTGACCGACAACAGCGCCACTTCGGTGCCGGCCGAGAAGGCGATCACGATCAGCAGCGACAGCAGAATGATGCTCAGAACGATCGTCGGCGCATTGTCCACCTGGTCCTTATAATGGGTCACCCGAGGGCTGTATAGGGCGGCACTGCCGCACGCCTGCACCAATGTTTGACAAGCTGACTGAGCGCCTGGCCGCGGCCGTACAGGGCTTGCGTGGACGCGGCCGCGTGACCGAGGAGAACGTCGCCGAGACGCTGCGCGAGGTGCGCATGGCGCTGCTCGAAGCCGACGTTGCGCTGTCGGTGGTGAAGGGCTTCACCGACAGCGTCAAGGCGAGTGCGCTCGGCGCCGAAGTGGCCAGCAGCCTCACGCCGGGGCAGGCCTTTATCGGCATTTTGCATCGCGAGCTGGTGGTATTGCTGGGCGCCCATGCGGCCGGTTTCGCACACAACGTGCAGCCGCCGCAGGTGGTGCTGCTGGCGGGCCTGCAGGGCGCGGGCAAGACCACGACCGCCGCCAAGCTCGCGCGCTGGCTCAAGGAGACACAGCGCCGGCGCGTGATGCTCGTGAGCACCGACGTGCGCCGTCCGGCGGCCATTCTGCAGCTCGAGCGACTGGCCCAGAGCATCGGCGTGGACTTCTTTCCGAGTTCGTCCGGTCAGGACCCGACGGCCATCGCGGTCGCGGCGCTCGCAGCGGCGCGGCGCGGGGTTGTTGAGACACTGATCGTCGACACCGCGGGACGGCTGCATGTCGACGATGAGTTGATGAAGGAAATGCAGGCGATCGATCGCGCCGTATCGCCCCATCAGCGGCTGTTCGTGGTCGATGCGATGGCGGGTCAGGACGCGGTCAATGCCGCGCGTGCCTTCAGTTCCGCGCTCGAGCTCACCGGCATTATCCTGACCAAGGCCGATGGCGATGCGCGCGGCGGTGCGGCACTGTCGGTGCGCGCCGTGACCGGCAAGCCGATCGTGTTTCTGGGCATGGGCGAGAAGATCGACGCGCTGCAACCATTCGACCCCGAGCGCATGGCCTCACGCATCCTCGGGATGGGCGATGTGGTCTCACTGGTCGAGGACGTACAGCGCAAGGTCGATGTAGCGCAGGCCGAGAAGCTCGCCCGCAAGGTCACTTCCGGCAAGGCCTTCAATCTGCTGGATCTGCGTGAGCAGCTCGAGCAGGTGCGCAAGCTCGGGGGCCTCAGTGCCGTCATGGACAAGCTCCCGGCGCAGCTGGCTGGCCGGGCTGCCATGCCCTCGGACCAGGCCGACCGCGAACTCAAGCGCCAG
>DASYNV010000234.1:0-5388 GCA_036008365.1 Steroidobacteraceae bacterium
CAGGCGCCGCCGTTGACGTTGATCTTCTCGTGCGGCAGGCCAAGATCGCTCATGGCCGCCATGGTGACGACGGCGAAGGCCTCATTGATCTCGAACAGGTCCACGTCCTTCACCTGCCAGCCCGCCAATTGCAGCGCGCGCTGGATCGCACCGGCCGGCGCGGTCGTGAACCACTCCGGTGCCTGCGCGAAACCTGCATGGGCCACGACGCGCGCCAGCGGCTTGACGCCGGCCGCGCGCATCGCCGACTCGCCCATGAGCACCAGTGCCGCCGCGCCGTCGGCGATCGAGGACGAGCTCGCCGCCGTCACGGTGCCATCCTTGCCGAAGGCCGGCTTGAGCTGCGGAATCTTGGCTATGTCGCAGCTGTAGGGCGGCTCGTCCTTGTTGACCACCTGTTCGCCCTTGCGGGTCTTGACCGTGACGGAGACCAGCTCATCGCTGAAGTTGCCGCCGTCACAGGCCGCCAGTGCACGCCGCACTGACTCGGCGGCGAAGGCATCTTGGCGCGCCCGTGTGAAGTCGTACTTGCGTGCCGTGGCGTCGGCGAAGTGACCCATCATCTGGCCGTCGTAGGGATTCTGCAGACCGTCGTAGAACATGTGGTCGAGCAGCTCGCCATGCCCCATGCGGTAGCCGCTGCGCGCCTTGGGCAGCAGGTACGGCGCGTTGGTCATCGATTCGATGCCACCGGCCACGATCACGCGCGCCGAGCCGGCGCGGATCGCATCGCTGCCGATCATTGCGGTCTTCATGCCGGAGCCGCAGACCTTGTTGACAGTGGTCGCGGGCACGCTGGTCGGTATGCCGGCGCCGATGGACGCCTGCCGTGCGGGCGCCTGACCGAGGCCGGCCGGCAGCACGCAGCCGAGCAGCACTTCATCGACCTGCTCCCCCTTGAGACCCGCACTCTCGAGCGCGCCGCGCACGGCGGCTGCGCCGAGCTGCGGCGCGGTCATGCCCGCGAGAGCACCCTGGAAGGCGCCCATCGGCGTGCGCCGCGCGGCAACGATGTAAACGGCTTCGGACGCGCTCATGCGTCAGCTCAGAGCCGAGCGGTATTTGGCCGAGGTACGTTCACGTATCTGCGCCTCGGTCACCCCGGGCGCGAGCTCGATCAGATCGAACCCGCCCTGGCGATCCTGCCGCCGGAACACGGCCAGATCCGTGATCAGCATGTCGACCACACCGGCGCCGGTCAGCGGCAGCTCGCAGTGCGGCTTGAATTTCGGCGTACCGTCCCGTGCGATGTGCTCCATGACGACGATGACTTCGCGCACGCCAGCGACCAGGTCCATGGCGCCGCCCATGCCCTTGACCATCTTGCCCGGCACCATCCAATTGGCGAGATCCCCGTCCTGCGAGACCTCCATGCCGCCGAGCACCGCCAGGTTGATGTGGCCGCCGCGGATCATCCCGAAGCTGTCGGCCGAGGAAAAATATGATGAGCTCGGCAGCTGCGTGATCGTCTGTTTGCCGGCATTGATCAGATCCGCGTCCTCGTCGCCTTCGTACGGAAACGGTCCGATGCCGAGCATTCCATTCTCCGACTGCAACACCACCTTCATGCCCGGCGGAACGTAGTTCGCCACCAGCGTCGGAATCCCAATCCCCAAATTGACGTAGAAGCCGTCGCGCAACTCGCGCGCGGCGCGCTCAGCCAATTGTTCACGCGACCAGGGCATCGTTCCTCCGCTTGCGCACCGTGCGCTGCTCGATCCGACGGCTGTAGCCGTGTCCCTCGATGATCCGCTGCACGAAGATGCCGGGTGTGTGGATCTGGTCGGGATCGAGCGAACCGACCTCCACGAGCTGCTCGACCTCCGCCACGGTCACGCAGCCGGCCGTCGCCATCATCGGATTGAAATTGCGGGCGGTCTTGCGATAAATCAAGTTGCCCTCGGTATCGCCCTTCCAGGCACGCACCAGCGAGATGTCGGACCTCAGGCCGGTCTCGAATACAAAAGTCTCGCCCTCGACCACGCGCGTCTCCTTGCCCTCGGCCACGCGCGTGCCGGCGCCGGTGCGGGTAAAGAAGCCATAGATTCCGGCGCCGCCGGCGCGGATGCGCTCAGCCAGCGTGCCCTGCGGGTTGAACTCGATCTCGACCTCGCCGGACAGGTACTGGCGTTCGAACTCCTTGTTCTCGCCCACATAGGACGAAATCATCTTGCGGATCTGGCGCGTCACGAGCAGCTTGCCGAGACCGAAGTCATCGACACCGGCATTGTTCGACACCACCGTCAGCCCCTTGACGCCGCTGTCGCGCAGCGCGTCGATGAGCTTCTCCGGTACGCCGCACATTCCGAAGCCGCCAGCCATGACGCTGAGGCCATCGTGCAGCAGTCCCGACAGCGCCTCGGCGGCGCTCGCGTAGACCTTGCTGCGCCCCACATTCACCTGTGTTGTCATTATGTTGCTGCTCGGGACTCAACTGGATTTCGAATGATAAACCGCCGCGGGCGGCGCTACCACGCTCACCGGGCAGCGGCGTTCAGGCCTGGACCGCGAGCAGGCCGCTGCGGCCGGGCACGGTTCCGGGGAGCACGCTGGCCGCCGGCAGCCGCTCGACGTCGAGGTCCGCGAACAGCGCGCGCATCGACACCAGCTGGTAGCCCTGGGCGGCCCAGCCCCGCAGCAGCCGCCCGAACACCGGCCGCAGCTTCATGCCCTCGAGCTCGGCGTGCAGCGTGAACACGTGATTCGGACGCGGCTCGCGCGTGCGCGCCAGCAGTGCCTCGTGGACGTCATCGACGCCGACGCCGTCGACGCCGATCAGCTCATCGAGCGTCGGCAAGGTGGTCGGCAGCTGCGGGCAGCGGCTGCGCCGGCCGCCGATCAAGGGCACGAACGGCGACGAGCCGCGGACATCCGAGGCGTATTCGAACCCGAGCTCCTCCTCGAGCGCCAGCGCGGCCTCGTTCATCTGCCAGCCTGCCGCGCCATGCACGCCCGGTTCGCTGCCGAACACCTCGCGAAAGCGTTCCACGGCTTTGACGATCTGGATTCGCGTCCAGGCGGCATCGCGCCGGCTCACGAAATCCTGCCAGTAGGTGTGATCGAAGCAGTGGATGCCGACTTCGAATCCCGCATCGCGCACGCTGCGCATCACCGGCGCCGCGCGCCGGCCGATCTCGGGACCGGGCAGCAGCGTGCCGTAGAGCAGCGTCTTCAAGCCGTAGTGCTCGAGCACCGAGGTGCGCGAAACCTTGCTGAAGAAGCCGGGCCGGAACACGCGGCGCATGGCGCGTCCGGTGTGGTCGGGGCCGAGGCTGAAGAGAAAACTGGCACCCGCCCCGGCGCCCTTGAGCGTCTGGACCAGCGCCGGCACGCCTTCGAGCGTGCCTCGAAGCGTATCGACATCGATCTTGAGCGCGAGCCGCATGCGAGTCAGCGCTCCGAGGACGGCTCCTGCTCGAGCAGCTGCCCGGCCTGCGCGATCTCGCCGCGGTAGGCATCGAATATCTGCCGCAGCGCATCCTGCATGTTTACGCGCGGCGACCAGTCGAGTTCCGAGCAGGTGTTGTCGATCTTCGGCACGCGGTTCTCGACGTCTTGGTAGCCCTTGCCGTAGTACTCGTCGGAGGTGGTATCGATCAGCTTCACCTTGGCGGCATTGTCCCGGTATTCAGGATACGTGGCCGCGACCTTGAGCATCTCGGTGGCGAGTTCGCGCACCGACAGGCTGTTGGCGGGATTGCCGACGTTGTAGATGCGCCGGCTGGCGCGGCCATGGCGGTTCTCGATCATCTTCATGAGCGCATCGATGCCGTCGCTGACGCCGGTGAAGCAGCGGCGCTGGCGGCCGCCGTCGACCAGCCGCACGTTCTCGGCGCGCACGATGTGCCCCAGGAACTGCGTGATGACGCGCGAGCTGCCCTCCTTGGCCGCGTGCATGTTGTCGAGCCCTGAGCCGATCCAGTTGAACGGCCGGAACAGTGTGTAGTCGAGCTCATCGCGCAGACCGTAGGCGTGGATCACGCGGTCCAGCAGCTGCTTGGAGCAGGCATAGATCCAGCGCTGCTTCTCGATCGGGCCGTAGATCAGCTCGGACGCGTAGGGGTCGAATTCGGCGTCGTGGCACATGCCGTAGACCTCGGAAGTCGACGGAAACAGCACCCGCTTGCGGTGCTTGACGCACAACCGGATGATCGCGAGATTGGCCTCGAAATCGAGCTCGAACACGCGCAACGGCTCGCGCACGTAGGTGGCCGGGGTCGCGATCGCCACCAGCGGCAGCACCAGGTCGCATTTCTTGATGTGGTATTCGATCCACTCGCGATTGATCGTGATATCGCCTTCGAAAAAGTGAAAGCGCTGGTTCTCGCGCAGCGGCTCAATGCGCTCGCTGTTCATGTCCATGCCGAACACGCGCCAGTCGGTGGTGTTGAGAATGCGCGTCGACAGGTGATGGCCGATGAAACCGTTCACACCCAGAATCAGAATATTCATTGTCGTCTCACTCCATGACCGGCTTGAGCCGGAGCACACGCTCGCCGAAGCGCCGGTGAAAAGCCTCGGCGTCGCGCAGCTCCGAGCCGAACTCGAATTGCAGGATCTTCAGCGCGCCGTCGTGACACAGCGCGTACAGCGCACCCTGGTACCAGCGCAGCACCGGTGCACCGGTGGCAGCGGCAGCAAGCGCACGCGGTGTCGCCACCGGCAGGGAACGCAGGATACGCAGCGACACGCCGTCCGCCTCCGTGAAAGCGCCCGGATACGGCGGTGCGACCGCGCGGATCAGATTATGCGCCGCGGCGACGCCCGCTCGCCAATCGATGGCGCCGTCGCGCGCGGTGCGGCGGCCGAAGTAGCTGCCCGCCGCGAGATCCTGCGGCCGGTGCGGCGCGGTTCCCGCGATCAGCGCCGGCAACGCGCGATCGAGCGCCTGCTCGGCCGCGACCGTGACCTTGCGGAACACTTCGAACGCGGTGTCGTCCGGCAGGATCGGTACCGCCTGCTGTTCGACGATGTCACCGGCATCCGGCTTGACGGCCATGACGTGCAGCGTGGCGCCGGTCTCGCGCTCGCCGTGCAGCACCGCCCAATTCACCGGGGCGCGGCCGCGATATTTCGGCAACAGCGAGCCATGCATGTTGTAGGCGCCGCGCGCAGGCAACGCCAGCAATTCGGCTCCGAGCATCGAACGGTAGTAGAAGGAGAACAGCCACTCGGGCCGCGCCGCGCGTACCAGTTCGATGCTCTGCGCAGCATTTGGATCCTCAGGTGTAAGCACCCTGATATCGTGCCACGCCGCGTCGCGTGCAACGCTGTCGAACCAGATGCTCTCACCGGGCGCATCGGCGTGGGTAAACACCAGCGGCACCTCGACACCATGCGCCAACAGCACGCGCAGGCAGCGCACGCCCACATCGTGATAGGCGAATA
>DASYNV010000235.1:0-2587 GCA_036008365.1 Steroidobacteraceae bacterium
GTACGACTATTTCCAGAGCGACCACCGCTACCGTCACACCTTCGCCGAGGATCTGCGGCTGGTGGGCGATCCGTCGCGGGCCCTCTTCGGCAAGCTGCGCTGGCTGGCCGGCGTGTACGCCCTGCGGCTGACCGAAACCGATCAGCTGGTGTTCAACTATGACAATGTCTACGACGGTGCCGGCAGCAGCGCCCTCGACAGCCGCTATGGCGCCACGAACATCGCCTTGTATGGCTCGCTCGATGCCGATCTTTCGACGCGCTCGAGCCTCTCGGGCGGCCTGCGTGTCGAGCACCGCACGGCCGACTACGCCGACAGCGCCGATGTGGCCACGCCGTTTCCGCGCCAGACCAACGACATGGTCGGCGGCAATCTGTCCTGGCTGTTCGATGCCGGGGACGGACGGCATCTCTATGCGACGCTGGCGCGCGGCTACAAGGGTGGCGGCTTCAACATCGGCTCCGAGATCCTGTCCGAACAGCGCAGCTTCGGTCCCGAGTCGCTCTGGAGCCTCGAGGCCGGGATCAAATATGCGCACGCAGACGATCCGTTGCAGTTGCAGGCGGATATTTTCGACATGCACCGCCAGCACATGCAGGTTTATCTGTCCGAGCAGCTGCAGCAGAACAATCCCCTGGCGTACGTATTCTTTACGCAGAACGCGGCCGACGGCGAGAACCTCGGTTTCGAATCCGAGGGAAGCTACCGATTGGGCCAGCGCTGGCAGTTGTCCGGGAGCGCCGCGCTGCTGCGCACGCGCTATCTGGGGGTCGGCGGCCAGTTCGAAAGCCTCGGCATCGACGGGCGTGCGCAGCCGTTCGCGCCGGGCTATGAAGTGTCCGCCGCGGTCGAATACAGCGCGCCCGGCGGCTGGTTCGCACGGCTCGATTCGCACGCGATCGACAGTTTCTACTACTACACCAGCGACTCGCAGACCTCGCATGCCTATCACCTGGAGAGCCTGCGGGTCGGCGATCGCCGCGGCGCCTGGAGCGCGAGCGTCTGGGTGCGGAACCTGTTCGATGTGCGCTACGCCCAGCAGGGATTCTATTTCGGTCTGATACCGCCGAATTTCCCCAATCAGTCGTTTCTGCAGCTCGGCGATCCGCGCCAGGTGGGCATCACGATCCGGTACGATCTGTCGCCATGAGCGGCAGCGTGCGCGTATTTCAGGTCGACGCGTTCACCCGGCAGCGCTTCTGCGGCAATCCCGCCGGGGTCGTGCTCGATGCCGATACGCTCTCGGATCGGGACATGCAGGCAATCGCGCGCGAACTCAACAACGGCGATACGGCATTTCTGCTGCGGCCCGATGGACCCGATCACGACCTGCGCGTGCGCTTCTTCACGCCGCGCCACGAAGCGGCGTTCGTCGGACACGCGACGCTCGCGGCGCATGCGGTGCTGGCCGCGCTCGGGCTCGAGGCCCGGCCACGGCAGAAGCAAAAGGCCGGAATCGTCGAAGTGAGAATCCTGTCCAATGCGCCGCCCTGCATTGCGATCAGTCAGCCGCCGCCGCCGCTCGGACGGTTGCTCGAGTCGCGCGAGCTCGACACCGTGCTCGAGGCGCTCGCACTCACACGTGCGGATCTGGATGCCCGCTGCCCGCCCATGCTTGCGGGACCCGGCTCGCGACTGCTGCTCGGCGTCACGGCCTCGGACACCCTCGCGCGCGTGCGCCCAGACCTCGAGCGGCTGACGGCGCTGTCGGCGCAGATCGGCGCGCCCGGTTATTTCCTGTTCGCGCTTCAGGGCTCGCCCGAAGACCTGCGCACCGAGGCACGCATGTTCTGTCCGGCACTCGGAATCAACGAGGACCCCGTCAGCGGCAACGCCCACGCGCTGCTCGGCATCTACCTGTTGCGTCACAATCTGATCGCACTCTCCGCCGGCGGGTTCACCGGCACGCAGGGACGTCATCTCGGTCGGCCGGGAACAGTGAGCGTCGTGTTCGAGCGCGAGGGACAGACCCTGCGCGCGGTCAACATCGCCGGCGAGGCCGTGGTCGTTTTCGCTACCAGCCTCGATTTTCCGTAGTATGGGCGCATGGCCACCAGCGAGGATTGGGAACTGCCGCAGGCCTTGCAGCCGCGACAGGACAGCGTGAACTTCGATCTGCAGAGCGTCTACCGCTCGGTCGTGCTGCTGCACACCGAGATCAGCGAGGACGCGTACACCGCCTCGATTCTCGGCACCGATCGCATCGGTCATGGCGTCGTAATCCGCAGCGCCGAGCGCAGGCTCGTGCTCACGATCGGCTATCTGATCACCGAAGCCGATTCAATCTGGCTCACCGACTACGATGGACGCGTGGTCGAGGCGCACCCGCTCGCCTTCGATCCGGTCAGCGGCTTTGGCCTGGTGCAACCGCTCGGGACCCTGGATGCGCCGGCGATGGAGCGCGGCTCGGCGACCTCGCTTGCGGTCGGCGATCGCGTGATCGTCGCCGGCCATGGCGGCGCGCGCCACTCGCTCGAAGCGCGTCTGATCGCACGGCGCGAATTCGCCGGCTACTGGGAATACCTGCTCGATGACGCACTGTTCACCGCGCCCCCGCATCCACAGTGGGGCGGCACTGCGCTGGTCG
>DASYNV010000236.1:0-3049 GCA_036008365.1 Steroidobacteraceae bacterium
GGCGCGCATTCGCGCCGGGCGCTGCGTGCCGGGGATCACCGCGCTGCTCGAGGTGGCGCGCCGCAACCCGGCCACTCTGGTGGCGTCTGATCTGGGTTTTGCGGTGGCGCCGCGGCTCAATGCCGCCGGCCGCCTGACCGACATGTCGATCGGCATCCGCTGCCTGCTGTGCGATGACGCGCAGGAAGCGCTCGCGCTCGCGCTCGAGCTGGACGGCTTGAACAGCGAGCGGCGCAACATCGAGGCACGCATGCAGGCCGAGGCGCGCTCGGCGGTGCGCTCGCTGCGTGATCCGGGCAGCGGGCAGCGGCGCGCGGGCGTGTGCCTGTTCGACCCGGGCTGGCATCAGGGCGTGGTCGGCCTGGTCGCGAGCCGGCTCAAGGATCGGCTGCGACGGCCGGTCATCGCCTTCGCGCTGGCCGACGCCGATACGCTGCGCGGTTCGGCCCGCTCGATCCCCGGTATCCACATACGCGACGTGCTCGATGCGATCGCGGCGCGCGACGGCTCGCTGATCCAGAAATTCGGCGGCCATGCGATGGCGGCCGGTCTGACGCTGCCGCTGGCGGCGCTCGATGCCTTCGCGCGCGCCTTCGATGCCGAATGCGAGCGTGTGCTTGGCCGCCACGGTTCACCGGACATCATCGAAACCGATGGTGAGCTCGGCGAGCACGAGCTGGCGCTGCCGACCGCGCAGGCGCTGCGTGCGGGCGGACCCTGGGGACCGGGCTTCCCCGAGCCGCTGTTCGACGGGCTGTTCCGGATCCACTCGACGCGCGTGGTCGGCGAGCGGCATCTGAAGATCCGCGTGCTTGCGCCCGAAGGTCGCGGGCAGTTCGATGCCATCGCTTTCAATTTTCTCGATGCCGAGGAATCGGCGGCGCTGCCGAGCGGCCTGGTGCGGCTGGTGTATCGGCTCGACAGCAATGAATACCTCGGCCAGCCGCGACTGCAGTTCGTGGTCGAGCACCTGCTGCCGGCCTGAGGTTCGCGCCGCGCAACGCATGCTAGTATGAGCGCGATGGAAGTCAGTCAGCTCAAGCGTACGCTCAAAGATCTCGAGGAACGGGCCGTGTCCTTGAGGGGGTTTCTTTGAGTACGACCGCAAGAAAGAACGCCTCGAGGAAGTAAGCCGCGAACTGGAAGAGCCGGCTGTCTGGAGCGCGCCCGGGCGCGCCCAGGAGCTCGGGCGCGAGCGCGCGCGCCTGGCGGATGAGATCCAGGAGCTCGATCGCACCAACACCGCCGTCAGCGATGCCGCGCAGCTGCTCGAGCTGGCGGAGCGCGAGAACGATGAGTCCGCGGCGCGCGACATCGAGCGCGACGCGGGCGCGCTCGAAGCCGGCGTGCGGCGGCTCGAGTTCAAGCGCATGTTCCGCGGCGAGATGGACTCGCACAACGCCTTTCTCGACATCCAGGCCGGTGCCGGCGGCACCGAGGCGCAGGACTGGGCACAGATGCTGCTGCGCATGTATCTGCGCTGGGGCGCGACGCGCGGCTTTGCCTGCGAGGTGATCGACTCGAGTCCCGGCGAGGTCGCCGGCATCAAGAGTGCCAGCGTCGCGGTCCAGGGCGAGTATGCCTACGGCTGGCTGCGTACCGAGATCGGCGTACATCGGCTGGTGCGCAAGTCGCCGTTCGATTCCGGCAATCGGCGCCATACCTCGTTCGCCTCGGTGTTCGTCTCGCCCGAAGTGGATGAGGACATCGCCATCGAGATCAATCCGGCGGACTTGCGCATGGATGTCTACCGCTCCAGCGGCGCCGGCGGTCAGCACGTCAACAAGACCGAATCGGCCGTGCGCATCACGCACCTGCCGAGCGGCATCGTGGTCGCCTGCCAGAATGAGCGCAGCCAGCACAAGAACCGCTCCATGGCCATGAAGATGCTGAAAGCAAAGCTCTACGAGCTCGAGGTGAACAAGCGCAACGCCGCCGCCAAAGTGCTCGAGGATGCCAAGTCGGATGTCAGCTGGGGCAATCAGATCCGCTCCTACGTGCTGGATCAGTCGCGCATCAAGGATCTGCGCACCGGCGTCGAGGTGGGCAATACCACCGCGGTACTCGATGGCGACCTGGATCAATTCATGGAAGCGAGCCTGAAGGCGGGACTGTGAACGACGAGGACAACAAGCTGATTGCGGAGCGCCGGCGCAAGCTGGCGCTGCTGCGCGTACAGGGTATCGCCTACCCGAACGACTTCCGGCGCGACGCGCTCGCCGCGCAGCTGCTCTCGACTTACGCCGATCGCGATGCCGCCTGGCTCGAAGCCAATCCGGTACGCGTGCGCGTCGGCGGACGCATGATGTTCCGGCGCGTGATGGGCAAGGCCAGCTTCGTCAAGATCGCCGATCGCAGCGGTCAGCTGCAGCTGTTCCTGCAGGAGAGTGCGCTCGGAGCGGCCTACGAGGCTTTCAAGAGCTACGACATCGGCGACCTGCTCGGCGCCGAAGGCCAGCTGTTTCGAACCCGCACCGGGGAACTATCGGTACGGGTCGAGAGGCTGCGATTGCTGGCGAAGTCGTTGCGGCCGCTGCCCGACAAGTGGCACGGCGTGGCCGACACCGAGCTGCGTTATCGCCAGCGCTACGTCGATCTGATCATGACCGAGCGCAGCCGCGATGTGTTCCGTACGCGTACGCGGATACTGCGCTACCTGCGCGATTTTCTCGACGCGCTCGATTTTCTCGAAGTCGAGACGCCGATGATGCAGCCGATTCCGGGCGGCGCGGCCGCGCGCCCGTTCGTGACGCACCACAACGCGCTCGACATGGACATGTATCTGCGCATCGCGCCCGAGCTCTACCTCAAGCGGCTGATCGTCGGCGGCTTCGAGCGCGTGTACGAGATCAATCGCAATTTCCGCAACGAGGGACTGTCGACGCAGCACAACCCCGAATTCACGATGCTCGAGCTGTACTGGGCCTACACCGATTACGTCGAGCTCATGGATCTGATCGAGCGACTGATGCACGGACTGGCCGACGGGCTGTTCGCGAGTCGCCTGCTGACCTATCAGGGCCGCGACTACGATCTGGCGCGACCGTTC
>DASYNV010000237.1:0-3954 GCA_036008365.1 Steroidobacteraceae bacterium
CGCTGAGCGCGAGCGAGCACGCCGATACCATCGTCGCGGCCGCGACGCCGCCGGGGCGCGGCGGCATCGCGATCGTGCGGCTCTCGGGTACAGGGGTGCCGGCGATCGCCGCTGCGCTGCTCGGCGCGTTGCCGGCGCCGCGTGTGGCGACGCGTGCGAGCTTCGGCGGTGATACGGTCGCGGGCGGCGCTTCCCGGCACGCGATCGACAGCGGCCTTGCGCTCTACTTCCCCGCACCGCATTCCTATACGGGTGAGCACGTGCTCGAGTTGCACGGCCATGGCGGGCCCGTGGTGGTCGAAGCGCTGATTGCGCGCGTGCTGGTGCTCGGCGCGCGCCGCGCTCAGCCCGGTGAATTCACGCAGCGCGCCTATCTGAACGGCAAGCTGGATCTGGCGCAGGCCGAGGCGGTCGCGGATCTGATCGATGCGGCTTCGACCGCGGCGGCGCGCGCGGCGCTGCGCTCGCTGCAGGGCGAATTCTCCGCGCAGGTGCAGGCGCTCGATGCGGCGCTGGCGGCGCTGCGGGTGCGGGTCGAAGCCGCGATCGACTTCAGCGAGGAGGACATCGACGTGCTGGCGGAGTCCGCGCTGCGCGCACAGCTTCAGGAAGCGAGCCGGCAGCTGGATGCCTTGCTGGCGAGCAGCACACAGGGGCGGCTGTTGACCGAGGGCATGACGGTTGTGATCGCCGGTGCCCCTAACGCCGGCAAGTCGACCCTGCTCAATCGCCTCGCCGGCCATGAGGCCGCGATCGTGACGCCGATCCCGGGTACGACGCGCGACATTCTGCGCGAGCGCATCCTGATCGACGGCATGCCGGTGCACGTGCTCGACACGGCCGGGTTGCGCCCGCTCGCCGACGACGCTATCGAAGCCGAAGGCATGCGGCGCGCGCAAGCCGCGATGGCCCGGGCCGATCGGATCCTGTTCGTCATTGATGCGGCCGCGGATCCTGGGGCAGCCAGCTACAAGCGCGAGCGCGCGC
This sequence comes from Steroidobacteraceae bacterium, assembly GCA_036008365.1. Lineage (GTDB taxonomy): Bacteria > Pseudomonadota > Gammaproteobacteria > Steroidobacterales > Steroidobacteraceae > FEN-1191. The sequence goes on from DASYNV010000237.1 coordinate 988, forward strand.
GTCTGCCCGCAGACGTACCGGTAACGCTGGTGCTGAACAAGATCGACCTGATCGCCCCGGGCATCTTTCCGGCGCCTCCGCCGGCGGCTGCCGCATCCGGTGCGCCCACTTGTCTGCACTTGAGCGCGCGCAGCGGCGAGGGGCTGCAGGCGTTGCGCGAGCATCTGAAGCAGAGCATCGGCCTCATCGATGCCGCGGAGGGCGCGGTCTCGGCGCGCGCCCGGCACCTGGAGGCGCTCAAGCGCAGCGCCGAGTGCCTCGCCGCGGCACGCGAAGAGTTCGAACGCGGTGGCGGACGCGAGCTGGTCGCCGAAGAGCTGCGCCGATCGCAGCAGGCGCTGGGCGAGATCGTCGGGGCCGAGAGCTCGGATGAGCTGCTCGGGCGCATCTTCGCGTCGTTCTGTATCGGCAAGTAGAGCCAGCCAGCTAAGCGGGTCGGCGCCTCGCGCGCCGCGCCACCCGGCGCGGCTGATCGCAGCGAGATATCCAGCACCGGGCAGCAGAATCACTATTGATCCATGAAAGTTACAATCATGGCTATATTTGGCGCCTGTATGCGCACTAATGACACTATGCAACCAGCCCTCCGCAGGATTTGCACGCCGGCCTCGCCGCTCGCAGACTCGCGCGCCATGCGTTTCTCGAACAGCTTCGATTGTCTGGTGGTCGGTGGCGGCCACGCCGGTACCGAGGCGGCGCTCGCGGCTGCGCGCATGGGCTGCCAGACGCTGCTGCTGACACAAAACATCGAAACGCTCGGGGCGATGAGCTGCAATCCTGCCATCGGCGGGATCGGCAAGGGCCACCTGGTGCGCGAGATCGACGCGCTCGGCGGCGCGATGGCGCGGGCTGCCGATCAGGCCGGCATCCAGTTCCGGACGCTCAACGCCAGCAAGGGGCCGGCGGTACGCGCCACGCGTGCACAGGCGGACCGGCAGCTCTACAAACGAGTGATCCGCCGGCTGCTCGAGGGCCAGGCGGGGCTCTCGATCTTTCAGCAGGAGGCCGCGCGCCTCCTGATTCAGGGTGGTCGCGTCGCGGGCGTCAAGACGGTCAGCGGCATCGCGATCGAAGCGCCGTTCGTGATCCTCACGGTGGGTACGTTCCTGGCCGGCCGCATGCACGTGGGACTCGAGAACCAGAGCGGCGGGCGCGCCGGCGATGCGCCGTCGCTGGCACTCGCAGCGCAGCTGCGCGAGCTCGCGCCCCGCACCGCGCGGCTCAAGACCGGTACGCCACCGCGCATCGACGGCCGCACGATCGATTACTCATCGCTCACTGTGCAGCACAGCGATGAACCCCTGCCGGTGTTCTCATTCCTGGGCCGGGCAAGCGAGCATCCGCGGCAGCTACCCTGCCACATCACGGCCACCAACGAGCGCACGCACGAGATCATTCGAGCCAGCCTGGATCGCTCGCCGATGTTCACGGGCCGAATCGAAGGGGTCGGCCCGCGCTACTGCCCATCGGTCGAGGACAAGGTGCACCGCTTCGCGGACAGGAGCTCGCACCAGATATTCATTGAACCGGAAGGGCTCGACACGTTCGAGGTCTATCCGAACGGCATTTCGACCAGCCTGCCGTTCGACGTGCAGTGGCAGTTGGTGCGCAGCATCCGTGGCTTCGAACGCGCGCATCTGACGCGGCCCGGCTACGCCATCGAATACGACTTCTTCGATCCACGCGATCTTGCGGCCTCGCTCGAGACCAAGACGCTCGAGGGGTTGTTCTTCGCGGGACAGATCAACGGCACCACGGGTTATGAGGAGGCGGCCGCGCAGGGGCTGCTGGCCGGCATCAATGCCGCAACCCGTCGGCGCGATGCCGCGCCCTGGATTCCGCTGCGCTCGCAGGCCTACCTCGGCGTGCTGGTCGATGACCTGGTCACGCGCGGTACTTCCGAGCCCTATCGCATGTTCACGAGCCGCGCCGAGCACCGCCTGCTGCTGCGCGAGGACAATGCGGATGAGCGCCTGACACCGCTCGGACGAGAGCTGGGGCTCATTGACGATGAGCGCTGGCGGCTGTTCGAGCACAAGCGCGCGACGATCGATGCCGAGCTGCTGCGGCTCGAACGGCACCGCTTTCGGGCCGGCCAGATCCCGGCGGAGTGGGCCGCTCGCGTGCTTGGCGGCACCTCTCCGGTGCGCGATCTGAGTGCCCTCGAACTGCTGCGCCGGCCCGAAGTGGGCTACCCCGATCTGCTCGAGCTGGTCGGCGCACCGGCACCGCCCGCCGCCGATGGGACCGCGCTGGATGACCGCTTGCCGCCGCAGATTGAGCGCGCACTCGAAGTCCGGGCGGCCTATGCCGGCTATATCGAGCGCGCCGAGCATGAAATCGAGCGCGCCCGGGCCCAGGATGACCTGTCGGTCCCAGCGGATCTCGACTACGCGCGCCTAGGCGGCCTATCGACCGAGGTTCGCCAGGCGCTGACGCGGATCCGTCCAGCCACGATCGGCCAGGCGGCACGCATTCCAGGCATGACCCCGGTGGCGGTCTCGATCCTGCTGGTGCATCTGAAGCGACACGGTGCGCAGGTGGCCTGATGCCAATCTGGCGCATTGCATCGCGCCGCCGCGGCGTTAACATCGATCCAAAACCCATCGAGGGGGTCTCATGGAAACGGCAGCGCAGCTGTTGAGGCACAAGGGCGGTGGCATCTACAGCGTCGATCCGGACGCTCCGGTGCTCGATGCCATCCGGCTCATGGCGGAACACTCGGTCGGCGCCCTGCTGGTCATGAAGGGTCAGCAGCTGCTGGGCGTGGTCTCGGAGCGCGACTATGCGCGCAAGGTCATCCTGCGCGGCTTCGCGTCGAGCGAGACGCCGGTGCGGCAGATCATGAGCGCACCGGTGCTGACCATCCAACCCGACAAATCCGTGCGCGACTGCATGAAAGTCATGAGCGAGAAGCGCATTCGGCACCTGCCCGTGGTCGATGGCGATCGTGTGATCGGCGTACTC
>DASYNV010000238.1:0-2918 GCA_036008365.1 Steroidobacteraceae bacterium
CGTGGCGAGCCGCGTGCGCGGGCGTCATGGCCCATGCCATCGCGGGCGATGAATTGGCACGCGAGCGCCACCGCGGCATCCTGGCGCTGGAACTGGCCGAAGCGCTCGGTCATTGGGTCGGCCGCTAGCTTGAAGCGACTCTGGCGGTTGCCCTCGGTGTCCGATACCACGCAGCTCGGCGCGGCGTTGGCGCGCACCTGTTCCTGGGGCGAGGGGCCGCGGCTGCTCTATCTGTCGGGGGAACTCGGTGCCGGCAAGACCACGCTCGCCGCCGCCATGCTCGCATCGCTGGGCGTCACCGAAGCGGTCCGCAGCCCGAGCTATGCGCTGATGGAAACCTACCCGCTCGAGTCCGGCCTGGCCGTGCACGTCGACTGCTATCGCCTGAACGATGCACACGCGCTCGAGCAGCTCGGGCTGCGCGATCACTATGCCAGTCGCACGCTATGGCTGGTCGAGTGGCCCGAACGGGCGAGCGCGGCGCTGCCATCGCCCGATCTGTCGCTGCGGCTGCGCGTGCTCGGAGACGGGCGCTCGGCCGAGTTCGAAGCGATCAGCACCGCAGGTGCCGCCTGGCTTACGGACCTGGAAAGCGCCCTGCCACGTCAGAGCTGAAGTTAGCTTAGGTTCGTATCTAGCTAATAAAGCTTGAAATAATTCTTGGATCCACTTAGATTTCCGAGCGCTCACGATCTTTGAGGGAGCGAGCGAGTGGGGTCTTCCGATAGCGCGTCGATACGCCGATCCATGCGAATGGGGATCGTCGTGTCCGCGTTGGCGGTTTGGGGCACTGCCGCCGCTGAAACCCGCCGCTCCGAGATCGCACCCGTGCAACTGCGGCACGTCCAGCTGCGATCCGATAGTGGCACCGCCCTGCTGACCCTGTCGCTGTCGGGGCCGGTCAATGCCCACGTATTTCGCCTGCACCAGCCCGAGCGAATCGTCATCGACCTGCCGCACACCCACGCGGTCGGTTCGCTGCCAGGTGCCAGTGCGGACGGTCCGGTCACGGCTCTGCGCTCGGGTTTTACCGCCCAGCATGCGCTGCGACTGGTGCTCGAGCTGAACGCGCCGATGCGGTTGCAGCAGCAATCGATGCGGGCAGGGGATTGGCAGCTGCAGATCGCGCTGCAATCCTCGACCCTGGTGTCGGCGCCGGTGCGCCGTGCACCACAAACGCCAACGCTGGCAGTCGTGTCCGCCCCACCGTCCGTCGCCGTCTCGGCCGTTCGCGCCGCGCACGCGCCGAGCGGCGCCGAGCGGCCCATCGTGATCGCGGTCGACGCGGGCCACGGCGGCGATGATCCGGGTGCCAGCGGGCAGAGCGGCACGCATGAGAAGGACGTGACGCTCGCGATCGCGCGTGCGCTCGCCGCGCGCATCGACCGCGAGCCCGGCATGCGCGCCGTGCTGACTCGGGATGGGGATTATTTCGTCGATCTGGTCGAGCGGCGGCGGCGCGCCCAGAAAGCACACGCCGATATGTTCGTCTCGATCCACGCCGATGCCATCCGCGATCGCGAAGTCTCCGGTGCGTCGGTGTACATTCTGTCCGAGCGTGGTGCCTCGAGTCAGGCCGCCAAGATTCTCGCCGAAGAGCAGAACGCCGCCGATCTGAAGGGCGGCATAGCGCTCGCCGATCGGAAATCGGACCTGCGGCCCGTGCTGCTGGATGTGTCGCAGAGCGAGAGCATGGGCGAGAGTTCCGAAGCGGCCGATCGCATACTCAATGCGCTCGATCGGGTCGGTGCTGTGCGCAAGCGCGAAGTGCAGCAGGCGGCCTTCGTGGTGCTCAAGTCGCCAGACACGCCACTGATTCCTTCGATGCTGATCGAGACCGCCTACATCTCCAATCCCGCCGAGGAACGCATGCTGCGCACCCCCGCGCAGCAGCAGCGTCTCGCCGATGCGATCTGCGGCGGAATCAGCGGGTATTTCCACAAGTTTCCGCCGGAGGGCAGCCTGTTCGCACGTGCGCACGAGCCGGGCGATCCGGTCGCCGGGCCGCTCGCGCGCGACGGGACTTAAGCGGAGTACACTGCCGCCCTTTGCAGTCGCGGGGCCGGCATGCCAATCCGGGTCCTTCCTCCCAATCTCGTCGACCAGATCGCGGCCGGAGAAGTCATTGAGCGGCCGGCCTCCGTGGTCAAGGAGCTGTTCGAAAATGCGCTCGATGCCGGTGCGCGCCGCATCGACATCGACATCGAGCGTGCCGGCCTGGGACTGATCCGCGTCCGCGACGACGGCGGGGGGCTTGCGCCGCAGGAGATGCCGCTGGCGCTCGAACGCCATGCCACCAGCAAGATCGCGACGCTCGATGATCTCGAAGGGATCGTGAGCTTCGGGTTCCGTGGCGAGGCGTTGCCCTCGATCGCTTCGGTCGCGCGACTGCGCATGCTCTCGCGGCGAGCCGATCTCGATGAGGCATGGGAGCTGACGGTCGAAGGTGGCAGCGCCGCGCCGCTCAAGCCGGCGGCCCACCCGATCGGCACCAGCGTCGAAGTGCGCGATCTGTTCTACAACGTGCCAGCGCGCCGCAAGTTCGTGCGCAGTCCCAGCACCGAGTTCGGCCACATCCTGCGACAGGTCGAGCGGCTCGCCCTGGGCGCTCATTCGGTGGCGGTGCGCCTGCGTCACAATGGCCGCGAGATCCTGAATCTGCCCGCTGCGGAGCAGCCCCAGGCCGTGGAGCAGCGCCTCGAACGACTGCTCGGAGCCGAATTCCGCAGTCGCGCGCTGCGAATCGAGCGCGAGGCCGGCGGGCTGACGCTGTCGGGCTGGCTCGGATTGCCCACGGCCGCGCGCGCTCAGCCGGACACGCAGTTCTGGTTCGTCAACGGGCGAGCGGTGCGAGACCGGCTGCTCGGCAATGCCGTCCGGCTCGGATTCCGCGACGTGCTCTACCACGGACGCCACCC
>DASYNV010000239.1:0-1693 GCA_036008365.1 Steroidobacteraceae bacterium
CTCGGCACTGCTTGAGCGCCTCGCTCACGTCGGGCGTCTCCATGAAGCCGAAGCGCGCAGTGATCGTGTAGATCTCGGGCATCAGTGTCGCGATGCGGACCCGATCGGCCGGATCCTGGCGCGGTGAGCGCGTGATCTCGACGTTCAGAAACACGATCCGCTCGTGCGCGACGTGATTGTGCTCGAGATTACGCAACAGCGCGGTCGGCACGTGATCGGGATCACTGGCCAGGAACACGGCGGTTCCCGGCACGCGCGCTACGTCGGCCAGCAGCTTCGGCAACTGCGACAGTGGTACCGCCACCGAGCGCAACGCCCGTCGCAGCAGCCGCCGGCCGCTGCGCCAGATCATGAAGACGAAGAACAGCACGCTCGCGAGCGTCAGGGGCACCCAGGCGCCCTGCGAAAATTTCGTCAGGTTTCCCGTGAGGTAGACCAGATCAACCAGCATCAGCGGACCGAACACCGCGGCCACGCGCCAATGCGGCCAGCGCCACTGCGCCAGGGCGAGCTGCGCACCGAGCAGCGTGGTGATGAACATGGTGCCGGCGACCGCGGCGCCGTAAGCGGCGCCCAGTGCATCCGAGGAGCGGAAGCCGAGCACGAACAGGCACACCGCCAGCAGCACCAACCAGTTCACGGCCGGCACATAGATCTGGCTGTGCTCGCGCGCCGAGGTCTGCCGGATGCGCAGCCGCGGCAACAGGTCGAGCTGGATGCACTGGCGCGTTACCGAGAAGGCACCCGTGATCGTGGCTTGCGAGGCAATGATCGTGGCCGCAGTGGCCAGCACGACCATCAAGGGCAGCATGCTCACCGGCACCAGCTGGTACAGCGGCAGATGCGCCGCTTCGGGCCGGTCCAGAATCAGGGCGCCCTGACCAAAATAGTTCAGCACCAGCGCCGGCCACACCACGAAGAACCAGGCTACGCGAACCGGTCGCTTGCCGAAGTGGCCCATGTCCGCATACAGCGCTTCGCCACCGGTCATCGCCAGGAACACGCCACCCAGAATCGCGAGCGCAACGCCCGGCCGCTGCAGCAGCAGCAACACCCCGTAGCTCGGGCTCAGCGCCGCGAGCACCGAAGGGTGCCGCAGCATCGCCTGCACTCCCGTGACCGCCAGCACGATGAACCACAGCGCCATGATCGGCCCGAACAGTCGCCCCACGCGCTCGGTGCCGCGATGCTGGATTGCAAACAGCGCGATGATGATCAGCAGTGTCACCGGCACCACGGCCTTGGCCGTATCAGGATTCAGATTTTCGAGTCCCTCGACTGCGCTCAGCACCGAGATTGCCGGCGTTATCAGCGCATCGCAGTAGAACAGCGCCGCGCCAAGCGCCGCCAGCATGAACGAAAACTCGCCGATCTGCGCGAGGCTCGCCGCGACGGTCAACGCGGTTGCCGCCGGATATCCGGCGAGCCGCACGATCGCAAAAGCGGCGATCGACTTGCCGAGCAGGATCACCGCCAGCACCGCCAGCACCTGAAACGGATGCCGCACCAGGATGCCCGGGTCGAACAGCATGCCGACCGACAAAAAGAACAACACCGCGAAGGCGTCCTCGAGCGGTTTGGCCTGTTCGGCGGCGCGATGGCTGTGGTCGCTCTCGCTGACGACGACGCCGGCGCAAAACGCCCCGAGGGCAAACGAAACCCCGAACAGCTCGGAGGCGGCAAAGGCGATGCC
>DASYNV010000240.1:0-1996 GCA_036008365.1 Steroidobacteraceae bacterium
GGCGCTGGCCGGCAGCGAGGCGCTGTGTCAGGGCAATACCATCGCCGAGGGCATCGCGGTCAAGTGGGCGGGTGTCAAGACGCGCGAGGTGGTGCGGGCGCTGGTCGATCACATCGTGCTCGTCGATGAAAGCGAGCTCGAGCGCGGCATCGCGCTGCTGCTCAATGTCGAAAAGACCGTGGCCGAGGGCGCGGGCGCCGCGAGCCTGGCCGCGGTCCTCTCACAGCCCGAGCGGCACCGCGGCCGCAAGGTCGGTATCGTCCTGTCGGGCGGCAACATCGATCCGCGCCTGCTGGCCTCGGTGATCATGCGCGAGCTGGTGCGCGAGCAGCGCATCGTGACGCTGCGCATTCCGATCGCCGATCAGCCCGGCGCACTTTCTCGCGTGACGCACGTGATCGGCGAGCAGGGCGGCAACATCCTCGATGTGTTCCACCGGCGGCTGTCGACCAACGTGCCGGCGAAGTCGGCGACGCTCGAGCTCAGCTTCGAAGGCCGCGACGCCGGCCATGCCGAGACCATCATCGCCGCGGTGCGCGCGGCGGGATTCGATCCGGCGGTGCTGCCGAGCTAACGGCTCAGGCCGGAGCCTAGCAGCATACCGATGGGCTATGCTGCGCGCCTCCACCGAGGTGAGCATGCCCCAGCCTGACGTGACGCTCGAGGACATCCGCTGCGCGCAGGATCGCATCGCGGGCCGCGTGCTGCGCACGCCGGTCATTGAAAACTCGCTCATCGATGCCGCCTGCGGCGCGCGGCTGCACTTCAAGTGCGAGAACCTGCAGGAGATGGGGGCCTTCAAGGCGCGCGGCGCCAGCAACGCGATCTTCGCACGCTCCGACGCCGACCTGCGCGCTGGCGTGGTCACGCACTCATCCGGCAATCACGGTGCCGCGGTGGCCCGTGCCGCGCAGCTGCGGGGTGTGCCGGCGCGCGTGGTGATGCCGCGCAATTCATCGGCGGCTAAGCTCGCCGCGGTCCGCGCCTATGGGGGCCAAGTGACTCTCTGTGAGCCGACCGTGGCGGCTCGCGAGGCCGAGGCGGCCCGGATCGTGGCGGAGACCGGCGCCGTTTTCATCCACCCGTACGACGATCCGGACGTGATCGCGGGGCAGGGCACGATCGCACTCGAACTGCTCGAGCAGGTGCCGCAGCTGCAGTGGCTGCTATGCCCGATCGGCGGCGGCGGGCTCACGAGCGGTCTGGCCGTGGCAGCCAAGGCCTTGCGTCCGGATATCCGGATCGTCGCGGTCGAACCCGCCGGTGCCGACGATGCCTATCGCTCGTTCCATTCGGGCGTGCTGGCGCCGCCGGCGCCGACTGCCACGATCGCCGATGGTCTGCGCGGGGCGCTCAGCGCGCGCACGTTTGCGCTGATCCGGGCCAACGTCGACGACATCGTCACGGTCGAGGAGCCGGCGATCGTGCGGGCCATGCGTGAGCTCTGGCGGCATTTGCGCATCATCGTCGAGCCATCCTCGGCCGTGGCCTTCGCGGCGGTGCTCGAGCGCAAGGTTGCGGTTCAGGGTGCGCACGTCGGCATCGTGCTGACCGGCGGTAACGTCGATCTCGACGCGCTGCCCTGGTAGTCACGTTCTGTCGTTGGTTGGCGCAGCAGCATTGAACCTGGACGACGAGTTCAATCAGTAGATGTGAATGACCGCGTTCTCGCCGCTGCGCACGCTGGCGCGAAACATCGCCGGCGTGTTGTAGCGGATCACGACGGCGCCCTCGGCGTCGACCGCGATCAATCCGCCCGAAGCGCCCAGCCGCGGCATGCGCTGCTCGATCGAGGCACTGACAGCCTCCTCGAGTGAGGCCCCGCCGTAGCGCATGCGCGCGGCAATGTCATAGGCCTGCACGGTGCGCAGGAACCATTCGCCGTGACCCGTGGTCGAGACCGCACAGACCCGATTGTCGGCGTAGGTGCCGGCTCCGATCACGGGCGAGTCGCCAACGCGACCCGGACGCTGGCCGTTCATGCCGCCGGTCGAGG
>DASYNV010000241.1:0-8770 GCA_036008365.1 Steroidobacteraceae bacterium
GGCGTGCCACGATCAGCCGCGGATCGTCGGCTACCGCCAGCAGCATTTTGCGCAGCGTTTCGGCCTGCTGGCCATCGAGCCGGTGCGAGTTCGACCAATCGGCCGGCAGGGTCAACTCGCCGAGACGATCGAGACTCGCGGCGAGCCGCATGGCCGACGACGACAGCCGCGCCTCAGCTGCGAGCGGATCGCGCGTCAGCCCGTGCCGGCGCGCCCAGTGCAGTGCTGTCGCCACCGTGAGTTCGACGTCCTGCGTCAGTCCCGCCACCAGCTCGGCCGCCTCGACGCTGCCTTCGAGCGCGGCATCCGTGGTGCCGAGCTCCAGCAGCGCGGCGCGCGCGGCGTCGAGTTTCGTCGCGATTTCGGGCGGTGCGTGGTTGAGAGTTTCCATGCTGTGAGGCCGGTGTCTTCCGGCTATCATTCAGGGTATGGTCGGCCACAGCAAGTGCGTTTGAGGACATCAATACATGGCGCGATACTCGACCAGGTCCTGGCGAGCGTTTCGGCCGCGCGATGGCCTCGAATCGATCGCGCTGACCGTCACTGACTGCCGCGTTCTCGGCATCGATCCCGGCTCGCAACGCACCGGCTTTGGGATCATCGACTGTCAGGCCGGCGGCGAACGCCACGTGGCCAGCGGCTGCATCGACGTCGCGGGCCGTGCCATGGTCGTGCGGCTGCAGCGCATCTATGCCGACATCAACGCGCTGGTCAGCGAACACCGGCCCGATATGATCGCGATCGAGCGCGTGTTTTTGCACCGCAATCCCGACAGCGCCCTCAAACTCGGGCAGGCCCGCGGCGTGGCATTGTGTGCGGCTGCATCGCTCGGTGCGAGCGTGCACGAGTACGCGCCGCGCGCCATCAAGATGGCGGTCACCGGCTACGGTGCCGCGGCCAAGCCGCAGGTCGCGCAGATGGTCCGCATCCTGCTGCGGCTCGAGAGCGCGCTGGCGGCGGATGCTGCCGATGCGCTTGCGGCGGCACTATGCCATGCACAGACGCGGCGGCTCGGCTCGCTGGGCGCCAGCGGGGCCGGGAATACGGTAGTGGCCAGCCGGGCAAGCGCGCGATGATCGGTTCGCTCTCGGGACTGCTGGCGTTTCGCTCGCCGCCGCACCTGCTGCTCGAGGTCGGCGGCATCGGTTATGAGGTCGAAGCGCCGATGTCGACCTTCTATTCGCTGCCTGCGGTCGGCCAGCCCACGCGCCTGCTGACGCACCTGGTGGTGCGCGAGGATGCGCACGTGCTTTATGGCTTTGCGACCGCGCAGGAGCGTTCGCTGTTCCGCAATCTTCTGAAGGTGTCGGGCGTCGGTCCGCGCATCGCGCTTGCGATTCTCTCGGGTGTCACGGCGGAGGCCTTCGCGCAGGCCGTGCGCGCCGAGGATGCCGCGACGCTCACGCGCATCCCGGGCGTGGGACGCAAGATCGCCGAGCGGTTGATCATAGAGATGCGCGATCGGCTCGAGGACGCATCCGTGATCGCGGCGGCTGCGGCGCTCGGGGCCGATGCCCAGCGTCTCGAGCCCGGCACGCAGGCCGAGGCCTACAGTGCGCTGGTCGCCTTGGGCTACAAGCCGGTGGAGGCCACGCGCCTGCTCAAGGCGCTAGGCAGCGACAGCGCTACGCTATCCACCGAAGAGCTGATACGCCGTGCGCTGCAGAGCGCGGTTCGGGAATGAGCGCGCTCGAGAGCGAACGGCTGGTCAGCGCCACCGGCAGCCCGCCCGAGGATGTGATCGATCGGGCCATACGGCCGCGCGCGCTGTCCGAATACATCGGTCAGGAACACGTCAAATCGCAGCTGTCGATCTTCATCGACGCGGCACGCATGCGCGCCGAGGCGCTCGATCACGTGCTGATCTTCGGGCCGCCGGGCCTGGGCAAGACCACGCTGGCGCACGTGATCGCGACCGAGCTGCAGGTGAGCCTGCGGCAGACCTCGGGCCCGGTGCTCGAGCGCCCCGGGGACCTGGCGGCGATACTGACCAACCTGCAGCCGCGCGATGTGCTGTTCGTCGATGAGATTCACCGCCTGAGCCCGGTGGTCGAAGAGATCCTGTATCCGGCGATGGAGGATTATCAGCTCGACATCATGATCGGCGAAGGTCCGGCCGCGCGCTCGATCAAGCTCAACCTGCCGCCTTTCACGCTGGTCGGTGCGACCACGCGCGCAGGCCTGCTGACCTCGCCGCTGCGCGATCGCTTCGGCATCGTGCAACGGCTCGAGTTCTACGCCATCGAGGAGATCGAACGCATCGTGCAGCGCTCTGCCCGCATCCTCGGGGTCGAGATCGATGCTGAGGGTGCGTTGCGCATCGCGCAGCGCTCGCGCGGCACGCCGCGCGTCGCCAACCGCCTGCTGCGCCGGGTGCGCGACTACGCGCAGGTCAAGGCCGAGGGCCGCATCGACGAGCGTGCTGCGCATGCCGCGCTCGATCTGCTGCAGGTCGACCCGCAGGGGCTCGACACGCTCGACCGCAAGCTGCTGCTCACGATCATGGAGAAGTTCGACGGCGGCCCGGTCGGCATCGAGAGCCTGGCGGCCGCAATCGGTGAGGAGCGTGGCACGCTCGAGGATGTGATCGAGCCGTTCCTGATTCAGCAGGGGCTGCTGGCCCGCACGGCGCGCGGGCGGGTGACCACGCGCCTGGCGTGGCAGCATTTCGGGCTCAAGGTGCCCGAACGCGCAGCGTCCAACCTGTCGTTGTTCGGCGAGGGCGTTTGAGCGCATTCGTCTGGCAGGCGCGCGTGTACTGGGAGGATACCGACGCCGGCGGCATTGTTTACTATGCGAACTATCTGCGCTTCCTGGAGCGTGCGCGTTCCGAATGGTTGCGTTCGCGCGGCGTGTCGCAACGCATGCTCGCGCTCGATCCCGGGATCATCTTCTCGGTCGTGGCGCTCGAAGCCCGGTATCGACGGGCCGGCCGGCTCGATGACCTGCTCGCGATCAGTTGCGAACCGGCGCGCGATGGCGGCGCCAGCGTGACTTTCAGGCAGGAGGTCTGGCGCGACGATCGGAACGGGGAACTGCTGCTCTCGGCCACGGTGCGCGTGGCCTGCCTCGACGCCCGCAGCCTGAAACCCAGGCGCCTGCCGGAAGTCATACTCGCGTGCGTGCCGGCGGTGCTTGATTAAGGAGGGATCGGATGAACGGTGAATTGTCGATTGTGCGCCTGGTCATACAGGCGAGCCTGGTGGTGCAGATCGTCCTGGGCATACTGCTGGCGGCTTCGCTGACCTCCTGGGCGATCATTTTCCGCAAGCGGATGGTCGTGAGCCGTGCGCGCCGCGATGCCGATCGGTTCGAAAACAGCTTCTGGTCCGGTGGCGATCTGAGCACGCTCTATCGGAGCGTGGAAGCGCGCGGCAAGACCTCCGGCATCGAGAGCATCTTCGAATTCGGCTTTCGCGAATTTGCGCGCCTGCGCGCCCAGGGCGGAGTGGCCGCCGATATGCTGCTCGAGGGATCGCGGCGCGCCATGCGGGTGGCGCAGCTCAAGGAGATCGAACGGCTGGAGCAAAGCCTGGCGACGCTGGCAACGGTCGGGTCGACCAGCCCGTATGTCGGCCTGTTCGGAACGGTCTGGGGCATCATGTCCGCGTTCAGCTCGCTCGGTAACGTGCAGCAGGCGACGCTGGCGATGGTGGCGCCCGGCATCGCCGAGGCCCTGGTGGCCACCGCAATGGGCCTGTTCGCCGCCATTCCCGCGGTCGTGTTCTACAACCGCTACGCCGACCAGGTGAGCCGTCTCGAGCTGCGCTACGACGGTTTCATGGAGGAGCTCTCGACCATCCTGCAGCGCTATGCCGGGCGCAGCCCGACCGCGGCCGTGGCGCCGAACTCGCCCGCACGAGGAATGTGACATGGCCTCCACCCACAAAGGCAATCGCAGACTGATGGGCGAGATCAACGTCGTGCCCTACATCGATGTGATGCTGGTGCTGCTGATCATCTTCATGATCACCGCGCCGCTGCTGACCCAGGGCATCAAGGTCGATCTGCCGAAGGCTGCCTCGGAGCCCATCGTCACGCAGCCGAACGAGCCGCCGCTGGTGCTGTCGATCGACGCCCAGGGCCGGCTGTATCTCAATGTTGGCGCAACGCCGAAACAGCCGATCGACGATCAGAGCGTGCTGGTTCGCGCCACGGCGGCGCTACGCCGCTCGCCCGAGCGCACCGTGCTGGTCAACGGCGATCTGGCGGTCGCCTATGGCCGCGTGGTGCAGGCGATGGTATTGCTGCAGCAGGCCGGTGCGCGCAAGGTCGGCTTCGAGACCGATCCGCCCCCGCGAAAACCCAGCTCGCCATGAGTGAGGGCCGCAGCGATCCCTTTTGGTCGGTGCTGCTGTCGGTCCTGATCCACGCGGCGATCGTCGGGGCTCTGATTTGGGGATGGTTCGAGTACCGCATGCCGAAGCCGCAGCAGCAGGTGCTCGCGATCGAAGCCACGGTGGTCCACGGGGCAGCCGCAAGCGCGCCACCGGCACCGCCCGCGCCACCGGCGCCCGATCCGCAGGCCGAGCAGCGCGCCGCGGAACAAAAGGCCGAGGAGCAGCGCCAGCAAGCCGAAAAGGAGGCGGCCGCCAAGGCTGAAGCCGAGCGCAAGGCCGCCGCCGATGCGGCGGCCAAGGCGGAAGCGGCAACCAGGGCCAAGGCGGAGGCGGAAGCGGCTGCCAAAGCGGAAGCGGAAGCGAGGGCAAAGGCCGAAGCAGAGGTCAAAGCCAGAGCCGAGGCGGACCGCAAGGCCCAGCAACTGCTGCAACAGCAGGCCCAGCAGCGCAAGACCGAACAGGAACGCGCGCAGCGCGAAGCTGATCTGCGCGCCCAGATGCAGGCTGAAGAGCATCTGGATGCCGCCCGCAGCAACGGCGCGCTGGCGCAATACCAGGCCATGATCAAGGCGCGCATCGAGCGCGCCTGGATCCGCCCGCCGAGCGCGCATTCCGGTATCAACTGCCAGGTTCATATCACGCAGGTGCCCGGCGGCGTGGTGACGGCCGTCCAGGTGGGCAGCTGCAATGGCGACGGTTCCGTGCGGCAGTCGATCTCGGATGCGGCCTATCGGGCCTCTCCGCTGCCGGCACCGCCCGATCCGGCCTTGTTCGATCGCGACTTGGTTGTTACCTTCGCTCCCAATGATTAAGCATGCTTCATCGCGGCGGTCGCGCTCGGCGGCCCTGATCGGTGCATTTCTCGCGCTGGGAGGTCTTGCGGCCCTGCCAGCGCGAGCCGAGCTGCAGGTGAGTGTCACCCAGGGCGTGACCGATCCGATTCCAATCGCGCTGGTACCGTTCGCACGTGCGGTTCCGGCCGACGGCGGCCTGGATATCGCGGGCGTCGTGCAGCACGATCTTGAGAGCAGTGGGCGATTCCGCGCCATGCAGCGCCGCGACATGCTCGCGACACCGACCCGACCCGCGGATGTGCAGGCCGCGGACTGGAAAGCGGCCGGCAACGACTACGTACTCGTGGGGCGTGTGACGGCGCCCAACGCCAGCGAGATCAATGTCGAGTGCGACCTGATCAACACGCTCACGGGCCAACGGATCGGCGGCAAGCGTATCGTTGCCACGGGCGCCAGCCTGCGCAATGCCGCGCACATGGTCAGCGATTTCGTCTATGAATCGATCCTCGGCGTGCGCGGGGCGTTTGCAACCCGCGTGGCGTACGTCGCGGTCCAGGGCCAGGCCCCGAGCCAGCACTTTCAGCTCATCGTCGCCGACTCGGACGGCGAGTCGCCGCGAGTGATTCTCGAGTCCGCGCAGCCGATCATGTCGCCAGCCTGGTCGCCCGACGATCAGTGGCTGGCGTACGTCTCGTTCGAGAATCGGCTGTCGGCGGTCTACATCCAGCGCGTGCGCACCGGCGAGCGCCGCCTGGTCTCGCAGCGCCTCGGCGTCAACGGCGCGCCCGCGTTCTCGCCCGACGGTTCGCGCCTTGCGCTCACACTCTCGGGCAGCGGCGGCAATCTCGACATCTGGCTGCTCGATCTGGCCACTCAGGGGCTCTCGCGCCTGACCGATGACCCCGCCGTGGACACCGAGCCCACATGGAGCCCGGACGGCAAGAGCATTTACTTCACCTCTGATCGCGCCGGCGGCCCGCAGATCTACCGGCTCGATGTCGCCAATCCGAAGCGCGTGCAGCGTGTCAGTTTCGGCTCGGGCTACGACGCGCGGCCACGGGTCGCACCGGATGGAACCAAGATTGCATTCGTGACGCGCGAAGGCGGTAATTACCGCATCGCCGTGCAGGATCTGGCCTCCGGCACAGTGAGCGTGCTCTCGCACGGCAGTCTGGATGAGTCACCGAGTTTCGCGCCCAACGGAGCCACCATCATCTATGCGGGACGTGACGGCGCCATCGGGTCGTTGCAGACCGTATCGGTCGACGGGCAGGTCACGCAGCGGCTCACCTCGAGTCAGGGCGAGCTGCGCGAGCCGGCGTGGGAACCCTTCCAGCACTAACCGGTCACTTCAAACAGTGTCGGTGCGTGTCACGGTGTGGTAATAAGGCGGCTGCCGCGAGGGCGGCGCGTATTTCGGAGTCAATGTATGCATAAGAACGTTTTGATCTGGGTTGTGGTCGTCTGCGGCGCGGTGTTATTTGCCGGCTGCAGCCACAAGCCGCGTCCAACACCGGCCAGCGCTGGCAGCACGGTGCCGAGCGATCAATCGCAGACTTCGGGCGCCGACACCTCGGGCGCCTACGGCAGTGCCGTCAACGGCTCGGGTGCGGGCGTTGAGGGCCCGACCGCGGGGCAACTCAAGAGCCGGATCATCTACTTCGACTTCGACAGCAGCGAAATCCGTGGGGAATACACCAGCCTGATTGCCGCGCATGCCAAGTACCTCGCGTCCAACGCGAGCATCCGC
This sequence comes from Steroidobacteraceae bacterium, assembly GCA_036008365.1. Taxonomy (GTDB): domain Bacteria; phylum Pseudomonadota; class Gammaproteobacteria; order Steroidobacterales; family Steroidobacteraceae; genus FEN-1191. Next base: position 6,885 of record DASYNV010000241.1, read on the forward strand.
GTGCGGATCGAAGGCAACACCGACGAGCGTGGCTCGCGCGAATACAACATCGGCCTCGGTGAGCGCCGGGCGCAGGCGGTCCGGCGGGCGCTACTGCTGCAGGGCGTGGCGGAATCGCAGATCACCACTGTCAGCTACGGCGAGGAGCGCCCAGCGGTCACCGGCCACAGCGAAGAGGCCTGGTCGCGCAACCGGCGCGCCGAGGTCGTCTATCTCAACTGACGCCGCGATGTCGCAGCAAACCCGCCCCTGGCCCGCGCTGATTCTCGGCGCGTGCCTGCTCGCCGGTTGCGAGACCACGCCCGCGGGACCCGACCCGACGCAGGTCAAGATCAACGACATCGACGAGCGCCTCGGGCGGGTCGAGCGCGTGGTCAGCAATCAGAGCCTGTTGACCCTGTCCCAGCGCATCGACGTGCTCGAAGCGCAGTTGCGTGAGCTGCGCGGCAATGTCGAGGAGCTGCAGAACAGCAATGAAGCATTGCGCAAGCAGCAGCGCGATCTATACGCGGACCTCGATCGACGCATCAAGGTGCTCGAGGCTGCGCTCAAGGGTGGCGCGGTCGCGCCCGCGGGCGGGGGCGGCGGTATGTCACTGCCCTCCGCGGCGTCCACCGGTGGCGTGGGGCCGTCGGTCGCAGCGGACGACCAGCAGGCCTATAACCGTGCGTTCGATGCGCTCAAGAACTCCGATTACAACGGCGCCATTGCGCAGTTCAAGGATTTTCTGCGGCTCTATCCGCACAGCGCGCTGGCCGACAACGCGCAGTACTGGCTTGGCGAGGGCTATTACGTCACGCGGGACTACGACAACGCCATTGCCGCGTTTCGTGCCGTCGGCGAGCAATACCCGCAGTCACGCAAGGCAGCCGATGCCCTGCTGAAACTCGGCTACGCCCAATACGAGCTGCGGCACATGGCCGATGCGCGCGCAACGCTGAGTCAGGTGGTGCAGAAATACCCCGGCACCGACGCCGCCAAGCTGGCCGCGGAACGGCTGACCAAGATTCCATTGGACGCGCCGTAGGGCCGGTGGACCCAAGCGCGCGGACGCCGAGCGTGCGACTCAAGCTCACGGAGATCTTTTATTCGCTGCAGGGCGAGGCGGACACCGTCGGCATCCCGACGGTGTTCGTCCGGCTGACCGGTTGCCCGTTACGCTGCGGCTACTGCGACACGGCCTATGCCTTCAGCGGCGGCGAGTGGTGGGAGCTCGATGCCATCCTCGAGCGGGTGCGGGCGCTCGGCGCACGCTATGTCTGCGTTACCGGCGGCGAGCCGTTGGCGCAGAAGGGCTGCCTGGATCTGCTGACAGCGCTCGCCGATGCGGGTTATCGGGTGTCACTCGAAACCAGCGGCGCACTGCCGATCGACGCGGTGGATCCACGCGTGGTGCGCGTGGTGGACGTGAAGACACCGGGGTCGGGAGAATCGGACCGGAATCTCTATGAGCAGCTGGCATTGCTGCGCCCGAACGAGCAGATCAAGTTCGTGTTGTGCGACCGCGCGGACTACGACTGGAGCCGCGAAACGCTCGAGCGTCTGAAGCTCGCCGAGCGCTGCGGCGTGCTGTTCTCGCCGAGCCACGATCAACTGCCGGCACGGCAGCTGGCCGAATGGATCCTGGCCGACAGGCTGCCAGTGCGCCTGCAGATCCAGTTGCACAAGTACCTGTGGGGCAATGAACCGGGCCGCTGAACCGGGCGCGCGCGCGGTCGTGCTGCTCTCGGGCGGGCTGGATTCCGCCACGGCCCTCGCGTGGGCGCGCCGTCAGGGATTCGAGACCTACGCGCTGTCGGTGGCGTACGGGCAGCGGCATCAGTCCGAACTCGCTGCGGCGGCGCGCGTGGCACGCTCACAGGCGGTACGCGAGCATCGCATCATGC
>DASYNV010000242.1:0-3247 GCA_036008365.1 Steroidobacteraceae bacterium
GTGACCGAATCACCCAGCACCGCGAGTGCGCGTGCGCCGTGCACGTCCGCGATCTTGGACGGAGTCATGGTCATGCCGTCGAAATAGGGCGGATTCTTGACGTAGGTCGACTTCGCATCCCAGGCGTAGATCTTGCCGGCCGGGACGGCGATGCCCTGCCAGCGTTCATCGCCCGCAAACACGCTGCTGTAGCTGCGCCGGAACATGCCGGAATTGATGTGGCGCTGGACCGTGTCGGCCACTTCGATCGGCGCGGGCCAGACGTCCTTGAGGTAGACATCCTTGCCGCTCGAGCCCTGGCCGAGCGGCTCGATGTTGAGATCGCGATCCATCGTGCCCGCCAGCGCGTAGGCCACCACCAGCGGCGGGGAGGCCAGGAAGTTCATCTTGATCTCCGGGTGCACGCGGCCGTCGAAATTGCGGTTGCCGGACAGCACCGCGCAGCCGATCAGATCCCCTGCCTTCACGCCGGCGGAGATTTCCGGCTTCAGCGGACCTGAATTGCCGATGCAGGTGGTACAGCCATAGCCGACCAGGTTGAAGCCGATGCTGGCGAGCTCATCGAGCAGCGCGGCTTGCTTGAGATAATCGGTGACGACGCGCGAGCCGGGCGCGAGACTGGTCTTGACCCACGGCTTGGCGCGAAGCCCGAGCCGATGTGCATTGCGCGCCAGCAGGCCAGCCGCCATCAGCACGTAGGGATTGGAGGTATTGGTGCAGCTCGTGATGGCGGCGATCAGCACCGCGCCGTCGAGCAGTTCGACCGACTGGCCGTCGAGCATCACCTCGGCGCGACCCGCGGCCGCGGGATTGTTGCGCGTGCGTTCCTCGGCCATGCGTGCGTGGTGCTTCCGGTAGACGCTCTTGGCGATGCGCAGCGGTACGCGATCCTGCGGGCGGCTGGGTCCGGCGAGACTCGGTTCGACCGTACCGAGCTCGAGCTCGAGCACATCGGTGTATTGCGCCGGCGGCGCGCCATTGCGGCGCCAGAGCCCTTGCGCGCGCGCGTAGTCTTCGACCAACCGGATCTGCGCCTCGGGACGCCCCGAGAGCTTGAGGTAGCGCAGCGTTTCTTCATCGATCGGGAAGATCGCGCAGGTGCTGCCGAATTCGGGCGACATGTTGCCGATGGTGGCGCGGTCGGCCAGCGGCAGATTGGCGAGCCCGTCGCCGAAGAACTCGACGAACTTGTCGACCACACCCTTCTTGCGCAGCAACTCGGTCACGGTCAGCACCAAGTCGGTGGCGGTGGCGCCGGGATTGAGACTGCCGTTGAGCTTGAAGCCGATCACCTGCGGGATCAGCATCGTCACGGGCTGACCGAGCATCGCCGCTTCCGCCTCGATGCCGCCGACGCCCCAGCCGAGCACGCCGAGACCATTGATCATCGTGGTGTGCGAGTCCGTGCCCACCAGCGTGTCGGGATAGGCCTGGCGCGTGCCGCCGGCGTTGTGCTCGAACACCACCCGGCCGAGGTACTCGAGGTTGACCTGGTGCACGATGCCGGTGTTGGGCGGCACCACCTTGAAATTGCGGAACGCCGATTGTCCCCAGCGCAGGAAGGCATAGCGCTCGCCGTTGCGCTCGAATTCGATGCGGTTGTTGTCGGCCAGCGAGTGCGCGGTACCGTAGCTGTCGACCTGCACCGAGTGATCGATCACCAGCTCCGCCGGTGCCAGCGGATTGATCTCATCGGGGTTGCCGCCGAGACGGATCATCGCCTCGCGCATCGCCGCCAGATCGACCACGGCGGGCACGCCGGTGAAATCCTGCATGATCACGCGCGCCGGCGTGAATGAGATCTCGTGCGAGGGTTTGGCGGTCGGATTCCAGTTGAGCAATGCCTCGATGTCGGCGCGCGTAACGTTGACGCCGTCCTCGAAGCGCAGCAGGTTCTCGAGCAGGACTTTGAGGGAATAGGGCAGGCGCGCGACCTTGTCGGCGCCGAGCGCGGGCAGGCTGCGTATCTCGAACGCCTGTCCGCTGGACTGCAGAGTGGCGCGCGTCTTGAAACTGTCGCTCATAGAGGCTCCCGCTGCGCCGCGCACCGCGCGCGGTACTGTCAAGCCGCGGGATTATATCGGGCTTCGTTGCTGAGAAGCACACGCTCGATGGCGCCGCCGCCCAGACAGCGGCCGGCCTCATAGATCACCGCGAACTGTCCCGGCGTCGCGGCGCGCTGCCGCTGCTCGAACTCGATCTGCGCTCTGCCGTCCGATTCGATGCGCACGCCTGCCGCTTGCTCGGGCTGGCGGTGGCGCAGCCTCACCTGGGCGGCGAAACTGCCGCTGCGCTTAGCAGAGAGCCAGTTGAGCGGTGCGGTCGAGACCGCAGTTGCCTCGAGTCGATGCTGCTCGTGCCGCTGCAGCACGATCAGGGCGTTGCGCGGCTGGTCTTTGCGCGCCACATACCAGGGCTCTTCGGCGCGGCCGCGCGCGCCGCCGATCGCGAGTCCGGCGCGCTGGCCGAGCGTGTAGAAAGGCAGTCCGCGGTGCTGGCCGAGCACGTGGCCGTCGAGATCCTCGATCGGTCCGGGATTGGATTCGATGTAGCGGCTCAGAAACTGCGCGAATGGCCGCTCGCCGATGAAACAGATGCCGCTGCTGTCGGGCTTGGCATGCACGCTGAGGCCCGCGCGCCGCGCTCGTTCGCGCGCTTCCTGCTTGGTCAGCTCACCGAGCGGAAACAGTACTCGCGACAGACAATCCCGCTGCATCGCGTGCAGAAAATAGGTCTGGTCCTTGGCGCGATCGCGCGCCTGGTAGAGACCGGCACCGTCGGCGGTGTCGAGGCGGCGTGCGTAATGGCCGGTCGCAAACCGTGCACCGCCCAGGCGCGCGGCGTAGTCGAGACAGATGCCGAATTTGATGTAGCGGTTGCAGAGCACGTCCGGGTTCGGGGTACGGCCGGCGCGATACTCGGCGAGCAGGTAGTCGAATACCTGCTGCCGATATTCGCGCGCAAAGTTCACCCGATGCAGCACGATGCCGAGCTCGCGCGCCACGGCACGCGCGTCCTGATAGTCCTGCGCGCCGGTGCAGTAGCTGTCCTCGTCATCCCAATTGTTCATGTAGAGGCCATGGACCTCGTAGCCGGCGTCGCGCAGCAATAGTGCCGCGACGGCGGAGTCGACTCCGCCGGAGAGGCCGACGATGATGCGATCGGAGCGCGAGGCTGGCATGGGCGCCATTGTCGCCTCAGCGCGCGAGGCCCGCCACAGACTGCCAGCTCAGGGCCGCGAGCGGCA
>DASYNV010000243.1:0-2291 GCA_036008365.1 Steroidobacteraceae bacterium
GCGGCGCAATCTACTGGGAGGGCGCGGTATCGGCCGTTCAGAGCCAGCGCACGATCGGCCGCGGCTACCTCGAGCTCACGGGCTACGATCAGCCTTTGTCGCTGGGCCGCTGACTCTCAGAGCCGTCGAGCAGCGATTCCACATCGCTGAGCCTGGCGAGCGCCAGCAGGGCCTCGGGCGGCTGCACGTACCGCAATGTGCACTGCCGCGCCCGTGCCGCGGCCAGCCAGTTCACCAGCAAGGCGAGACCCGCGCTGTCCGTGGCCGTCACGGGCTGCAGATCGAACTGCAGCTCGTCCCCCGCCGCGGCGATGCGCTCGAGTCCGGGACCGTGCAGCGCCGGCGCGGTCGCAAACGTCAGCGAGGTTTCGAGGCGATAGACGCCACTGGAGACCGGCACGAATGCCGCCTGGCCATCGATCGCCGGTGCCCCGTGCGCGGCGCTGAGGCCGCCATGAGCGGCCCGATGTGGCGGCGGCGGCTGCGGCTCCGTCATCCGTCAGCTCTTGCCGCTGCCGCCGCCCTTGATCGCTGCCGGCTTGTCACCGGCCTCGAGCCGCCCGATCACCTCATCGAGACCCTTCTGATCGATCTCGGCGCCGAAGTCATCGCGGAAACTCTTGACGTAGCTGATGCCCTCGATGACCACGTCCCAGGCCTTCCAGCCCTGATCGGTCTTGTGCAAACCGTAGTTGACCGAGACCTGCGTGCCGTCGTCCTTGCGGACCTGGGTGCGAACGGTGGCGTACTGCGCGTTCGCATCGCCCGTGTACGGAAACACCTTGAGCCGATCCGAGGTGAAGTCCACCAGCGCGTCGCCGTAGTTGCTGAGCAGCGACTTGTAGAACGCGTCGATGAAGCGCTTGCGCTGATCGGGGTTGGCCGTATTCCAGTGCCGGCCCAGCACCAGGCGCGCCGAGTATTCCGTATCGAAGTGCGGCAGCAGGATCTGATCGACCAGGCGGTGGACCTTGCCCGGATCCTTCTTGTAGTCGGCGCGATGCGCGTCGAGATCCTTGAGCATCGCCGAGGCGGCACTCTGAATCAGATTGCCCGGATTGCTGGCATCGATCGGGGCGGGCGCGCCGGTGTCATCGGCCGCGAGCGCCGGCACCGCACACGCACACAGCAACAGGCCCCACGTGGTACGTTGGAGCGTAGAGCCGAAACGCATCATTTGTCGCCTCCTTGTTGCTTACCGGCGCTGTTGGCAAAGAACTTGTTGATCAGGTTCTCGAGCACCATGGCCGACTGCGTGAACTGCAGCTGGCCGCCCGCAGTCAGAAACTTGTCCGATCCGCCCGCGTTGATGCCGACGTAATTGGCACCGAGCAGTCCGGAGGTCTCGATCGCCGCATCGCTGTCGTCCGGGATGTGCGAATAGGTCTTCTCGATCGTCAAGGTCACGGCCGCCTTGTATTCCTGCGTGTCGAGTTTGATGGCCGATACGCGTCCGATGTCGACGCCGGCCATGCTCACGGGCGCGCCCACCTTCAGGCCGCCGATGTTGTCGAACTTGGCGATGACGTTATAGCTCTCGGCCTTGTGATGCAGCTGTAAGCCGCTGCCGGGCAATTGTGTAGTCAGAAAACCCAATGCCGCAAAACCGAGCAGCACGAACAGGCCGGTACCGAGATCGACGCTGCGACTAGACGCTGCCATGGTGAACTTCCTCCACAAACGCTCTCATAGGAACATCGCCGTCAGGATGTAGTCGAGAAACAGGATCAGCACCGCCGAGGTGACGACGGTGCGCGTGGTGGCAAGTCCCACGCCCTCGGCGGTAGGCTCCGAATTATAGCCTTCATACACCGCCACCAGGCTGCAGGCGACGCCGAATACGATGCTCTTGATAAACCCTTCGTTGATGTCGCGCAGTGCCACCGCATTGACCGTCTGTGACCAGAAGGTTCCCGCCGGAATGCGCATCATGGCCACGCCGATCAGCTGCGTACCGTAGATGCCGACGCAATCGAAGATCGCGGTCAGCAGCGGCATGGCGATGAAGCCCCCGATGAAGCGCGGTGCCACCACGTAGCGCACCGGATCGACCGCCATCATCTCCATGGCGGTGAGCTGATCGGTGGCGCCCATGAGGCCGATCTCGGAGGCGAGCGCGGTGCCGGCGCGGCCCGCGAACAGCAGCGCCGTCAGCACCGGGCCGAGCTCGCGGAGCAGGCCGAGTGCGGCGGCCACGCCGAGTGCGGATTCGGACCCGAAGCGCGCCAGCAGATCATAGGCCTGAAGACCGAGTACCATGCCAACGAACAGCCCGCACAGCATGATGATGA
>DASYNV010000244.1:0-2655 GCA_036008365.1 Steroidobacteraceae bacterium
GGCCAGTGCCTCGGGTGATTGGTTGCCGCGCACTCCGGCGTTGGCGGCAGCGGCCGGCGCCGGCTCGACGTGGCCGAAGCGCTGCATCTGCCGCAGTACGCGCCGCGCGGCCTCGGTGATGGTGCTCTCGCGCACGGTGCCCTGATCGAGCGCGGCGTGCAGGCCGATCGGTGCTGAATCGGCCAGGCGCGGCACCAGCACAGGGGCCGTCGGTGTTTCCTCCGGCGTCGTATTGATAATCGGCGGTGCGAGCACGATGTCGGGCTGATCAATGAGCGCCGGGGTGCCGGCCAGATAGGACGCGATGGTGCTGCCGCTGCCCGGCATCTCGAGATCGAGGCCGGCATTGATGAAATCGGTGGCGTGCATCGCCCCCCAGTCCGAAGTCAGAAACCCCCGGAATTTGAGCTCCCGGCGCAGGATCATGCTCAGGGTGTCGTGATTTCCGCATGCATAGTGGCCATTGATGACGCTGTAGGCGCACATGATCGAGGCCACGTTCGCGTCCACCGCCGCGGCGAATGGCGCCACATAGATTTCGCGAAGCGTCTGTGAATCCACGGTTACATCGGCGGAGCCTTCATAGCCGATGAAGTGCTTGGCCATCGCCATGACGCCGCCATCCTGAATGCCTGCGATCTGCGCTGCGCCGATCTCGCCGGTCAGCAGCGGGTCCTCGCCGAAGGTGTTATAGGACCGGTAGAACGTTGGATCGCGATAAATATTGATGAAGGGCTCGAGCACTACATCGATCCCGGCCGCGCGCGCATCGCGCGCGATCACACGGCCATTGGCGCGCGCATCCTCGACACTGAAGGTCGCCGCCAACCCGAGGCTGCCCGTGAGGGCGGTGGCCGGATAACGAGTCAGCACACCCGGCGGTCCGTCGGCGAATCGCAGCGACCCGATGCCGAGCCGCGCAATTCCGGGGAGGTAGCCGGCCTGGCCTTCGTTGGTCGACAGCGGTTCGGGCGCACCGTGCAACAGTTGGATTTTTTCATCGAACGTCATGCGCGCGAGCAGCGCATCGACGCGCGCATCGTCGTGGTCGGCAGCGATGCGCGAGCGGCAGCCGGCCACCAGGCAGAGCGCCGCGGCAGCGGCGTACGCCACTTTGCAATACCTCGCTGCCATTGAACGACTCACGATAGCGGAAATCGACAAGCTTAAGCTGTCGGCGGGGTCCGACGTCGTGACATCTGAAGATGCGATAATTTGCCCATGGAGGAGCCGCCCGACCGTCTGCGCAGTGTGCGCTCATATGTCATGCGCGCCGGGCGCATCACGGACGCGCAGCAGCGCGCACTGGCAACGTTCTGGCCGCACTTTGGCGTCGAGTTCAACCTGGGTCATCTCGATCTGGAGCGCCTGTATGGCCGCAGCGCCCCACGCACGCTCGAGATTGGATTCGGCAACGGTGAGCACCTGTTCGAGCGCGCAGTCGCCAGTCCCGAGCGCGACTTTCTGGGCGTCGAAGTGCATCGGCCGGGCGTCGGCCACCTGCTGCTGGCGGCTGGTAAGGCCGAGCTCACGAACCTGCGCGTCATCGCCCATGATGCGGTCGACGTGCTGCAGCACCAGATTCCGCCGGCGAGCCTCGATGAAGTACAGCTGCTGTTTCCCGATCCGTGGCCGAAAGCGCGCCATCACAAGCGCCGTCTGGTGCAGCCGGAATTCGCCAGCCTGGTCGCCTCGCGTCTGAGCGCCGGCGGACGCTTCCATCTCTCGACCGACTGGGAGCCTTATGCGGAGGCGATGCTCACGGTCTTGAGCGCCTGCGACGCACTGCGCAATTGTGCCGAGCAGGGCGGCTTCATCGACCACGTGATGCTGCGCGCCGCGACGCGCTTTGAGCGGCGTGGCCAGCGTCTGGGCCATCGCGTGCGCGAGCTGCTGTTCCGGCGCCGGCCCTAGGTGCCGAAGCTGCCGCGTATCCCATCGATCACGAACTGCACCGCAAGCGCCCCGAGCAGCACGCCGAACAGCCGGCTGATGACATTGGTGCCGGTCACACCCAGCAGCCGCAGCGCCGGGGTGGCAAGATACAGGATCCCGAGCGTGATCGCGAGCACGATGAACACCACCACCAGCAGCCCGACGAACAGCACCGGGTCGTTGGCCGTGCCACCGAAGGCCAGCAGGATCGTGGCCAGAGCCCCGGGTCCGGCAATGAAGGGAAAAGCCAGCGGGAACACCGAGATATCCTCGCGCTCTTCGCTCTCCTGCTGTTCCTTCGAGGAGGTGCGGGTGCCGGGGGACCGCGCGAACACCATTTCGAGTGCGATCAGGAACAGCAGCAGTCCGCCGAATATGCGGAACGACTCGAGGCTGATGCTCATGATCTTGAGGAACGGCCCGCCGACCAGCGCAAATACCGTCAGGATCACGGCCGAGATTATGACTGCGCGGCGCGCCATCTGCCGGCGCTGCGCCTCCGCGACCCCTTCCGTTAGTCCGACAAATAAAGGCAGAAGTGAGACCGGTTCCACAACAACGAGAAACACGACGAAGAATCGAAGCAGCTGTTGAAACATGATGCCGTGCAAAAGCGATTTGGCTCTTGAAATGCGTCCCGCCGCAGGCGCAACATGAGGCGGCACGCGTGCGCCCTTGTACGCAGCGTAAAGGATTCCACATCGGCTGAATACGGGAGCC
>DASYNV010000245.1:0-4641 GCA_036008365.1 Steroidobacteraceae bacterium
AACTGGGCCGACACCTATCGCTTCATGCAGGACCATAACAAGGAATTCTCTGAGGAGAACCTGAATCCGATCGCGATGAAGCAGCTTCACATCACGGCGTTGGCCTTCATCGACCTGCACGGCAAGTTCGTCTGGTCCTACGCGGAGGATCCGCTCACCTCGGAAGCGATCTCGCTTGATCTGTTTGCGGACGGCTCGTTACCTGCCGACTCACCGTGGGCCAACAACCTGCGCGAGGCGACCTCCAGCCACGCGCTGATCGCCACCAATCATGGCGTCCTGCTGGCCGCCGTGGCGCCCATCCTCGATGGCTTCGGTCACGGGCCGGTGCGCGGCCTGGTCATCATGGGGCGCGTGTTGACCCCCCGCGAGATCGCGACGATCGGCGCCAAGGCGCAGACCGATGTCACTGCCACAACCCTACGCACGGTCGGCAAGCCGATCGGCGTTTTTCTACCGCAGGCGGCGGCACCAGGGGAGCGCACACAGATCTTCGCCGATCCAAAGACCACGCAGGTCTATCACGTATTCAATGACATCTACGGGCAGCCGATCATGACGTTGCGCGTCGATGTGCCGCGCACTATCACGGCCAATGCGCGCACCACGGTCAACGCGGCCATGGCTTTCACGATTGGCGCCGCGGTAGCGGTGCTGCTGCTCACCTTGTTCGCACTCAACAGCACGGTGTTCGCACCGCTGGCACAGGTCACGAAGCACGCGACCGCGATCGGGGCCGGCGGAGATCTGACGACGCGCCTGAATCTCGAGCGCAACGATGAGATCGGCACGCTGGCACAGGAGTTCGACCGCATGGTCGGCAAGGTCGCCGAGTCGCGACGCCAGCTCATCGACAACAGTTTCCAGGCCGGCATGGCCGAGTTCTCGCGTGGCGTCCTGCACAACATCGGCAATGCCATGACGCCGCTGTCCGTGCGCATCGCCAAGCTCAAGGAGCAGCTGCGGTCCGCACCGACCGACGATATCGAGCGCGCGCTCGCCGAATGCGGCCAGCCGGGCATCAGTCCCGGGCGCCAGGCCGATCTCGATGAGTTCCTGCGCTTGGCCTGTGGCGAGTTGGCCGGCATCATCAAGGCCGCAGACGTCGAGGCCGACATGATGGTACGCCAGTCCGGCATCGTGCAGACCGCGCTGTCCGAGCGCCTGCCCTCCTCGCACGCGCGCACTGTCATAGAGTCGGTGGAGCTGCCGGCCATCATCCACCAGAGCCTCGAAATCGTTCCCGATCAATGCCGCGAGCTGATCGATATCGAATTGGATCGTTCGCTTCAGACCGTCGGATCGGTCTGGACCGCGCGCACGGTGCTGCGGCTCGTCATCCAGAATCTGATCATCAACGCCGCCGAAGCCGTTCGTGCCGCGAACAGCGGTCGCGGCACCGTACGCTTCACGGCCGCGATCCAGTCCGATAACGGACAGGACAAATTGTTGCTCGAATGCCAGGACACCGGATGTGGCATCGAGCCACAGAATATCGAACGCGTCTTCGAGCGCGGCTTCTCCACCAAGCACGGCAAGGGCAACAGCGGCATCGGCTTGCACTGGTGCGCGACCGCCATCAACGCGCTCGATGGCCGCATGTGGGCCAGCAGCCAGGGACCCGGCACCGGTGCCACATTGCATCTGATCGTTCCCATAGCAGCACCAACAGAAGCGACCACCGCCAGGGCCGCCTGAGGTTCATCATGTCTGAAACCGCCAATCCCCCCATTCGCGTGCTCGTCGTCGACGATGAGCCCTCCATCATTGATGCCTACCGGCAGATTTTCACTGGACCGTCGGAAGATGCCGCCGCGGCGCGCCGTAATCTTGGCGCAAAACTGTTTGGTCCCGGTACCGGCGCGGGCGGACAGGCCGCCGCGCGACGACTGCCCAGCAACACGCTGAGCTTCGATGCTGTCTACTGCAAGGGTGCCGAGCCGGCCGTGGAAGCGGTGCGCGAGTCACTGGCTGCCGATCGCCCGTTTGCCGTGGCCTTTCTCGACATGCGCATGTCGCCCGGCCCCGATGGCGTCTGGTGCGCCTCGCGCATTCGCGAGCTCGACCCGGCGCTCGAGATTGCGGTGTGCACCGCGTATTCGGACATCGACCCCACCGACATCGGCGGCCGCGTGCCGCCCGAAGACAAGCTGTCATACCTGCAGAAACCGTTTCACCCGCACGAGGTGCGGCAGATGGCGATCGCACTCGCCAGCAAGTGGCGCGCGGAGCGCCGTATCGCGCGGCTGGCCTATTTCGACTCGCTGACCGGCCTGCCGAATCGCGAACAGGCCCACAACCGCCTGCGCTCGGCGGTGGCCGCCGTGCAGCAGCAGGACCGCATGTTGGCGCTCATGTATGTGGACCTCGACAACTTCAAGCGCATCAACGACACGCTGGGACACGCGATCGGCGATGAAGTGCTGGTCACGGCCGCGGATCGCCTGCGTAAGGCTCTGCGTCACAGCGGTGGCCGCACGCCCGATGACGTCGCGGTCGACCGGCCCGGCGATCTGGGACGCTTGGGCGGTGATGAATTCATGCTGGTGCTGCCCGACATCGGCAGCAGCGAGAACGCCGCACAGGTAGCCGACCGCCTGATCACGACGCTGCAGGAACCGATGCGGCTCACCAAGCATACGGTCGTCATCACTCCGAGCATCGGCATTGCAATGTCGCCAACTGATGGCAACGACGCCGATACGCTGCTGCGCCACGCCGATCTGGCCATGTACTTTGCCAAGCGCCGAGCGCCGGGCACCTACGCCTTCTTCGATGCCTCGATGAACGAAGGCGCACTGCAGCGCTACACCATCGAGGGCAAGCTGCGCGGCGCGCTCGAGCGTGGCGAGCTGTCGCTGCACTACCAACCGCAGATCGATATGGCCACGGGGCACGTCACCGGCATGGAAGCGCTGCTGCGCTGGACCAATGATGAGCTGGGCGTGGTGCCGCCGAAGGATTTCATCCCGGTGGCCGAGGATGCCGGTCTGATCATTTCGATCGGTGACTGGGTTCTGCGCACCGCGTGCATCCAGGCAAAGAAGTGGCTCGATGAGAAGCTCGCGATGCAACGCATGGCGGTCAATATCGCCAACCAGCAGTTCGGCATGCACAACTTTGCCGCCCATGTCGCCGCGATCCTGGCCGAGACCGGGCTGCCGCCGAGCATGCTGGAGCTCGAGATCACCGAGTCGATGGTCATGGTGGACGAGAAGCGCTCCACGCGCGTGCTGGAGGAATTGCATGCGATCGGCGTCACCGTTGCCATCGATGACTTCGGCACCGGCTATTCCAATTTCCAGCGACTGCATCACCTCTCGATCGACCGACTCAAGATGGACCGCTCCTTCGTGCGCGATCTAGGTGACGACAGCGACGATCGCGCCATCGCGGCTGCGATCATCTCCATGGCGAAGGCCCTCAAGGTCGACGTCGTCGCCGAAGGCGTCGAGTCCTTTGCACAGTTCCGCTTCCTGCAGGAACACCAGTGCGCGCATTCGCAGGGTTTCCTGCTGAGCCGCGCACTCCCGGCCGGCGAGGCGCGCCTGCTGCTACAGCGCGCGACCGAAAAGTTCGAGGGCAGCCCGACGCAGCGCGTACGCCGGCTGACGTCGCGCGGCGACACCTGAGTCTCGATTCACGGGCGTAGGCCCGGTCCCGACGACGCCCGCCGCCAACGCGGCCAGGGCTGCGCTTACTTTCATCGAGCCATCTCCTTAGAATTGGTCCGTACGCCGAAGGGATGGTTACGATCCGAAATCCAATTGCCGATTTCCTCGGCGAACGTGCCTGCATGATTCTGGACGGCGCGCTCGCCACCGAACTCGAGCGCCATGGCGCCGATCTCAACGATCCGCTGTGGTCGGCAAAAGTGTTGCTGGAGCAGCCGGAGCTGATTCGCGCGGTACACTACGACTACTTCATGGCGGGCGCGGACGTCGCAACGACCGCAAGCTATCAGGCCAACTTTGCCGCCTTCGCTCAACGCGGCATCGCCGCCGAGCGCGTGCCGCAGCTGTTGCGCGAGTCCGTAGCACTGGCGCTCGCGGCCCGGGATGACTTTCTGTCCGGTTCCGCGCCGCGTTTACGCCCCTTGGTCGCGGCCTCCGTGGGTCCGTATGGCGCGGCGCTTGCGGACGGCTCCGAATACCGTGGTCACTACTCACTGACCGATGCGGATCTCGCGCAGTTTCATCGGCCCCGGCTGATCGCATTGGCATCCGCGGGTCCCGATCTTCTGGCCTTCGAGACCCTTCCGAGTTTGCGCGAGGCGCTGGTATTGGCGCACCTGCTGACGGAATTTCCCGAGTACTGCGCCTGGGTCAGTTTTTCGTGCCAGGATGGCACACGCACGTGTGAGGGACAGGACATCGCCGACTGCGCGCGGACACTCAACGGATTTGCACAGGTGGCCGCGATTGGCGTCAATTGCACCTCGCCCGAGTACGTACCGTCATTGCTCCAAAGCATGCGCGCCCACACCGACAAACCGCTGCTGGCCTACCCGAATTCCGGCGAGCGCTACGATTCAGCGGCCAAGCGCTGGCACGGCCACGGCACCGGCAGGAGCTTCGCATCGCATGCGCGCGCGTGGTTTGATGCGGGTGCGCGTCTGATCGGCGGCTGCTGCCGCACGAC
>DASYNV010000246.1:0-1793 GCA_036008365.1 Steroidobacteraceae bacterium
ATCGGTGGTCATCCGGCTGACCAGCCTGCCCGTCGGCGTGCGATCGAAAAATGACATCGGGAGGCGCTCGACGTGCTTGAACAGCGCCATCCGCAGGTCCGACAGACTGTACTGCGCGACCATCATGGTCAGGTAGAACTGTCCGTAGAAGGTCGAAAACTCGCCCACCACCAGGAACAGGTACACGAAGCCCATCGCCAACAGTCCGTGCGAGCCGAAAGCCTCAAGCACCGGCCGCAGCCATCGCGGCGGCACGGCGCGGTTGTGAGTCAGGAACAGATCGATCGTGAGCTTCCAGATGTAGGGCTGCGCCAGCGCAAACATCGAATTCAACGGCATCAGCACCACGGACAGAAAGAACAGGCGCCGGTACGGATGGACGTAGCTCCATACCCACCTGAGCAGCTTCAGGTCGTAAACGCGGTCCAGTTTTTCTTCCGCCGCGATCTCCATCCTCATCGACTGGCGCGCTTCAGTAGCGCGCGAGTTCCTCCTCCACCAACTGGCGATGGAACAGCTCGGCGTAAATCCCGCGCTGCGCCATCAACTCAGCGTGCGTGCCGCGCTCGGCGATCTCGCCGTCCTCCAGCACGATTATGTGGTCGGCGTCGCGGACGGTGGATGCGCGATGGCTTACCACGACCGTGGTACGTCCGCGCACGCTCTCGACCAGGCTATCGAGCACGGCGCGTTCAGTCTCGGTATCGACGCTGGAAAGCGCGTCGTCAAGCACCACTGCTGCGGGGTCGTAGACCAGCACGCGCGCGATCGTGACGCGTTGCTTCTGTCCGCCCGAGAGCGACATCCCGCGTTCGCCAACGACCGTTGCAAGGCCATGCGGCAGTACCGCTATATCGGCCTCGAGGCCGGCGACGCGCGCGGCGCGGCCGATTTCCTCGAGCGACGCATCGGTGCGGCCGAACGCGATGTTGCGGGCCATCGTGTCCGAGAACAGTGTCGGCTCCTGCGGTACCATCCCGACGGTCTTGCGCAGCGCCCCCAACGGCAGATCGCGCACGTCGTGTCCGTCGAGCGTGACCCGGCCTGCGCTCGGCTCGACCAGCCGGGTCAGCAGCTTGACCATCGTGGACTTGCCGGCGCCGGTGCGGCCGACGATCGCGAGTTTCTCTCCGGCGGCGATTTTGACCGAGATATCGCGCAACGCGTAGTGGCCGTCGCGGCCATTTTCTCCGGGACGGTTCCCGTCATGCGCGAAGTAGCTGAACCAGACGTGCTCCCATTCAATAGCGCCGGCCACCTCCAGCCGCGTTTCGCCCCCGTCGATCGAGGGCGTGACGGGAGCGAGAAAAATGTCGTCGAGCCGCTTCATCGAGGCCCGCCCTCGCTGGTAAATCGAAATCACCCAGCCCAGCGCCGTCGTCGGCCACATCAACTGCGCCAGATAGCCCATGAAGGCGACCAGGCCGCCGATCGACATCGCGCGCTGCGTGACCAGGTAGCTGCCATACACCAGCACCATCATCATCGACGTCGCGTAGGTGCCGCGGATGAGCGGCATCAGCGCGCCGCGCAGCCGCGAGAGCGCCAGGCCCTCGTCATTGTAACTGTCGTTGCGTCGGCGGAACTCCTCGGCCTCGCGCTCGTGCAGGGTGTAGGCCTTCACGACATGGATACCCGAAAGGCTCTCCTGCACCTTGGCGCCGATTGCGCCCAGTTCCTCCTGCACGCGCAAGCTGCGTTCCATCAGCGTCTGCGTGAGCCGGCGGATCGCGAAAAACAGGATCACGAAGGGCACCAGCGAGACGAACGTGAGACGCCATTGCATGGTGAAC
>DASYNV010000247.1:0-3965 GCA_036008365.1 Steroidobacteraceae bacterium
AAGTCGACGATGGGATGCTTCTCGGTCAGCTCCCAGATGAGCCAGGCTGCAAAGACGACAACCGTGACGATGAGCAGCGCGACTATAGCTGACGAATTGAACCAGTCCAAATCCTTGCCCTTGTCGAGCATGATCTGCAGCGCACCCACCCACACGAACAGCAGCGCAAGGCCGATCCGGTCGATGGGGATTTTTCGTGTCGAAGTTTCCTGGGTCTTCAGGTTGTTCCAACACATCCAGGCGCAGAACGCGCCGACCGGAACGTTGATGAGGAAAATCCAAGGCCATACATAGTTGTCGGAAATATAACCGCCGAGTAAGGGACCTGCGATGGGAGCCACCAAGGTGGTGATGGACCAGATGGACAGTGCCGTGGTGCGCTTACTGGGGCCGAACACATTGATGAGCAGCGCCTGGCTGCCCGGGATCATGGGTCCGGAGACCGCGCCCTGCAGCACGCGAAACGCGATCAGCGACGGCAGGCTCCAGGCGAGCCCGCATAACAAAGAGGCAAGGGTAAAGAGCACCACCGAGGCCACAAATGTGCGAACCACGCCGAAACGCTGCATGAGCCATCCGGTCAAGGGCACCGACACCCCGTTCGCCACTGCGAAGGAGGTGATCACCCAGGTGCCTTGATCGACGCTGACGCCCAAGTTGCCGGCGATGGTGGGAATGGAGACATTGGCGATGGAGGTGTCGAGCACCTGCATGAAGGTTCCCAATGCGAGGGCCACCGCCGTGATGGCTTTGCGGCCGCCGAACAGCGCCGGCGCAGCCCCTAGGCTCGCGGCATTGGCGCTCACGGGCGGGCGGCCAACATCGGCGCGCCGTCACCGCGGCGCGCATTGCGGCTGAGCTTCGCCGGTTCTTGCGCATGCGGTCCGGCGTTGTCCGCGATGATCGAGGCGATCAGGGCATCGACGCGCGGATCGTCGCCGGCGCTCGTCTGCCGCGGCAGCGGCACATTGCGCACGGCGGTCGAGATGAGCGGGCCCGAGGCGTTGTGCAGGTCCACACGCACGCTGGTCGAAAGTCCAATACGCAGCGGATGAGCCTTGAGCTCGGCCGGATCCAGCAGGATACGCACCGGTACGCGTTGGACGATCTTGATCCAATTGCCGGAGGCATTCTGCGAGGGCAGCAGGGCAAAGGCGTTACCGCTGCCTGCCGCGATGCCGGCGAGATGTCCGTGATACGTGACCTGGTGCCCATACAAACCCGTGCGCACCGTGACCGGCTGACCGTCGCGCATGCGCTCGAGCTGTACCTCTTTGAAGTTGGCATCCACCCACACGTTCTCGAGCGGCACGACGGCGAGCAGCGGTGTGCCGGCCGCGACCCGCTGGCCGACCTGCACGGAACGTTTGGCGATGACGCCGCTCACCGGCGAGGTGAGCTCGGTGCGATGCAGGGCGAGCGCGGCGTTGCGCACCGCGGCTGCCGCCGCCAGGACTTGGGGATGATCCGCAATGGTGGTGCCGTCGATCTGCGCGACGGTTTGGCTCAGCTGCTCGCGCGCCGCCGCGACGTTGGCGCGCGTCGTGGTCACAGCATCGCGCGCGTGGGACAGCTCTTCGGCCGAAATGGCACCGTCGGCAATCAAGCTGCCGCGGCGCTGCAAGTCATCATCGGCGGTGCGCGCGGCCTGTTGGCGCTGCTCGATCTGCGCCCGCAATTCCTGGCCTTGGGCGAACAGCCCGCGCACCTGGCGCACGGCGCGCGCCAAGTCGGCCTCGGCGTTCTCCTCGGCGATTTTTGCATCCGCCGGGTCGAGCCTGAGCAGCGGCTGGCCAGCCTCGACCAACTGCGTATCGTCCACATTGAGCGACAGCACGGTGCCGGGAACTTCGCTGGTCACCTGCACCACATCGCCATTCACGTAGCCATCATCGGTGCTCTCGAAATAGCGAGCGTCAAAGAACCAGTACCCGGCATAGAGGAGACCGCTCAACAGGACCACGGCGCTCAAGCCGAACAGCCCCAAGCGTCGCGCCCTTCCGGAGCCGGAATTCGCGGCTGATGCCGGGGTCGCGGTCGGCGCGGCCGCCGGCGTCGATGGTGAGGTCTGGTTGCTGTCTTGCGTGTTCATGGTATTACCCGCGTCAAAACTTGGTCGGAATTTGTTACAGTGCCGCCGAATGCACGCGCATCGAAGCTGCCGCCGATGGCGAGCAGCAGCGTCACCCGCGCTACGGCTTGATTGGCGATGATGTCGACCATCGATTGGCGCGCGCTGAGCACCTGGGTCTCGGCATTGAGCACGGAAAGATAACTGGCCAGGCCGGCGCGGTAGCGTTCCTCGGCAAGCTTGTAGGCCGCTTCATTGGCCTCCAAAGTCTCTTGTTGTTCCACCCGTTCACGCGCCAACGCGTCGATGCGCGTCAGCTGGTCTGCCGTTTGCTCAACCGCGCGCAGCACGGTGTCGTTGTAGCCAGCAATGGCGACGTCCAGCTGCGCCTCGCTGCTCTGATACTGCGCCTGCAGGCGTCCGCCATCGAAGAGCGGCAGTGAAATCAGAGGACCAGCGCCATAGCCACGCGCGCTCCCCTGCACCAGGTTGTTCCAGCCAAAGGCGCCGACGCCGGCGAGCGCCTTTAGATTGACGTCGGGATAGAACGCGGCACGGTCGGAGAGCCGCTGCGAGTCCGCTGCCTCGATGTTCAGGCGTGCGGACAGCACATCCGGCCGGCGCGCCAGCAGGTTGATCGGCAAGGCACTCGGCACGGGCAGCACCGCATCGAGATTCAACACCGGGCGATGAATGGACGCGTAGGCATCGGCGCCCTGCCCGGTCAGTGCCGCGAGCTCGTGCACGGTGAGATCCGCAGCGGCTTGGGCTTGATCCCGCGCCACGAGCGCCTGCGGCAGCTGGCCTTCCGCTTGACGCAATTCGAGCTGGGTATCGACGCCCGCGGCGACCCGACGACGCGTGATGGCGACGATATTCTCGCGCTGCGCTGCCGAGCGCTGCGCGATGTCCGCCAGGGCGTTCTCTCGGTACAGCTCCACATAGGCTTGCGCGATGGCAGTGCCGAGCATGAGCCGCGCGTTCTCGGCATCGAGCGCCGCGGAGTGCGTCAGGGCCTGCGCGCGATGCACCGCGTTAGCCTGCCTACCGAAGAAATCCAGGTCCCAGCTCAAGCTGGCCCCGGCCTGGCTCATCCAAAAACTATGTCCGCCAAGCGGCGGCGGAATGACGTAGTTCTCTGGCGCGCGCTGATACAGCGCGCTCGCATCCAAGTTCGCTGATGGCAGCCGCTTCGATTGAGCGATTTGCGCGTGGGCCAAGGCATCCGCCACGCGCGCCTGCGCTTCCGCCAGGGTGGGACTGTCCTTGAGGCCGGCGCGAATCAAGCCGTCGAGCTGCGGATCGTCGAAAGATTTCCACCAACCGTCGGGGATCGGTTCCACCGCCGTGCCGTTCAGGCCCACACGAGTGTTTTGCAGCGTCTCACGGTGCGCAGACTCCTTCGGCGGCAGCACGCATCCGGCCAAGAGGACAGCGGCGAGCAGTAGTGTGCTTTTGAAGGCCATGGCTTTCACGCCTCCGCGGCCATGGCGGCCGGATCGATGTGGGCCTGCAGCGTGCTATTGAGCTTGACCAGCAAGCGCAGCAATTCCTGAACTTCGGCCTTGCTGAAGTCGGTCAAAATCTCGTTGAGCTTGTCAACGACCAGTGGAATGAGAGATTCAATCGTCTCACGGCCGGCCGGCGTCAGCTGCAACTCCACCTTGCGCCGATCCCGATCGCGCCGCACGCGGTCCAACAAGCCGCGCTCGGCCAGCTGGTCGATGACGCGGGTGAGCGCGCCGCTGTCATGACGATATTGGGTGCAGATGTCCTTCGGATTGACCGCAATGCCGTCGCGCAAGCATGTCAGCACGACGTACTGGATGAAGCTGAAGCCGCGCTGCTCGATTACCGGCTCCATGATGTCGAGCATCAGGGAATGCGCGCGCTT
>DASYNV010000248.1:0-2849 GCA_036008365.1 Steroidobacteraceae bacterium
TTCCGCTTCAGCCACTCCCCTGCCGCCTGCGGCGTCTCCACGAAGAGTGCCGTCGCCTTGTTGTCTTCTGCGACCTTGACGGCGGCAACGATCTCGCGCGCCAGTCCGCGAACGCCGATCACCACGTCGATGCCTGCCTCACTTGCCGCTTCGCCGCACTCGCGGTGCAGTTGCGCCGCCCGTGGCCCGAGTTCGAGCATCTCGCCTGCAACCAGGATGCGCCGCCCGGCCGGCACCGCGGCGAGCGCCCCGATCATGGATTTGAGCGCTTCCGGGTTCGAGTTATAGCAGTCGTTGATGATGGTGGCTCCATGCCACTCGATCAGCTCGCCGCGCTTGTCTTCCGGCTTGAGGGAGGCAATTGCCTCGGCGCAGCGCGCGAGCGGAATCTCAGCATGCACGCCCACCGCGATGGCGGCCAGCGCGTTCAGGATGTTGTGCCGCCCGAGCAGCGCCAACTGCACCGGAGCGGAGTCGCCCTCTGCCGTGACCACACGGAACCTCGATCCCCCGGGACCCAGCTCCTCGATCTCTTCGGCGCGGAAATCTGCCACTGCCGCGGCTACCGATTTGGTGGCGTAATACACCGCGCGTCCGGGAAAATCGCGGCCAAACTGCGAGACGTACGCATCGTCCGCATTCAGGAAGGCTACCGCTCGATCGCGCACGACCGGCGAAAGCCCCGCCACCAGCTCATATTTCGCGCGGGCGACGCCGGCCACACCATCGGGAAAGCCCTCTGCATGGGCATTGCCCACATTGGTGACGACGCCCCAGTCAGGCGCGGCGATCTGACACAGCGCCGCAATCTCACCCGCCGCAGACATCCCCATCTCGACCACCGCGACTTCGTGTTCCGGTACAAGCTTCAGAAGCTGCAGCGGAAGACCGAAATGATTGTTCAGGTTTCCCTTCGACTTCAGCACGCGGAACTGCGTGGCGAGCACAGTTGCAATCGCTTCCTTGGTCGTCGTCTTCCCGGCCGAGCCGGTTACGGCAACCACGCGTTTGCCCCAATGGCGGCGCACCGCCGCGGCCAGCGTCTGCAGCGCGACCAGCGGGTCCTCCACCAGAAGCAGCGGATGCGCGTGTCCCTCCGGCAGGAGGTCGCGCGCCTTCCCGGCAGCAACCACCGCCGCGCACGCGCCTTTGCTCAATGCGTCGGCGACAAAGTCATGGGCATCGAAGCGATCACCACGGATGGCGAAGAAGAGATCGCCGGGGGCGAGCGTACGTGTGTCGATGGAGTATCCCGTGGCTTCTCCCGCCGGCATTCCATGCGGGATCGCGAGCTGCGCTCCAGTCCATTCTGCGATTTGTTCCAGCGACAGCTTCATGACTTCCCTTTCAGCCATGCCAGGGCCTGGCGCGCAACCGCAACGTCGTCGAAGGGCAGCACCTGATTGCCGATCGTCTGAGTTTTTTCGTGGCCCTTGCCGGCGATCACTACGATGTCATTGGGATGCGCCTTGGTCATCGCGAGAGCGATTGCCTTGGCGCGGTCCGGTTCCACTTCCACTGTCGCCGGCGCTCCAGTTGTGCCGGGAAGTATCTCGTCGATGATCGCGCGCGGGTTCTCCGAGCGCGGATTGTCGGACGTAACGATGATGATCTCGCTTGCCTCTGCCGCGGCCCGTCCCATGCGCGGACGCTTGGTGCGGTCGCGGTCGCCGCCGCAGCCGAAGACAGTGAGCACTCGACCGTGCGCTCCAGAGACCAGTCCACGTGCGAGCGCCAGCACATTACGCAGAGCATCATCCGTATGCGCGTAGTCGACCACAACGGTGAACGGCTGCCCACCATCCACAGCCTCGAAGCGTCCGGGCACTGCACGCAGCATCGGCGCGGCCTCCGCGATCTGCGCAAGCGAGAGACCGCGCGCCAGCGCCGCTGCACTTGCCGCGAGGAGATTCAGCACATTCACTTGCCCGGTCAATGCAACATCCATTCGCACTTCGCCTCGCGGAGACACGAGAGTGAAGCTCATCCCATTCGGCCGCATCGCAATGTCCCGTGCGTGAAAATCCCCGCGCGCCGCCCCGTAGCTCCATATTTCGGAACGTGCGGCCTGCGCAGTCTCGGCCAGCGCAGCCTGTGTATCGTCCTCCGCATTCAGGATGGCCACACGCGGCGGGCGCGACTGCGAGCCGTCGAAAAGCTTTCGCTTCGCAGCGAAGTACGCCCCCATCGTGCCGTGATAGTCGAGGTGGTCCTGGGTCAGGTTGGTGAAGATGGCGACATCGTACGGCACGCCCCACACGCGCCCCTGATCGAGCGCGTGCGAGGAGACTTCCATCACGCCTTCCGTCACGCCGCGTGCAACGCCCTCTGCCAGGAGCGCGAGCAGATCGCGCGATTCCGGCGTGGTGTGCGGCGCCGGGCGAACTTCGTCAGCGATGCGGTATTCGATCGTCCCCACCAGCGCCGTCGAGCGCCCGGCCGTACGTAGCAATTGTTCCAGCAGGTAGGCCGTCGTCGTCTTGCCGTTGGTGCCGGTGACACCGCTGAGCCGGATCTTCTGCTCCGGATGGCCGAAGACATTTGCTGCAATGGTGGCAAGTGCGCGGCGGCCGTGTGGAACTTCCGCAAGCGCGACCTCGAGCGGACCGTCAGCTGTGGCATCGTAAGCTGCGGCAGAGTCGGTGACGATGGCAACGGCTCCGCGCGCGAGAGCCTGTTCGATGTAGCGATTGCCGTCGGTTGTCTCGCCACGCATGGCGACGAAGAGCGAGCCGGGCGCGACGCGACGCGAGTCGTACTCTACGCCAGTGACGGCGACGTCTTCGCCGATGCGCCGCAGTACATCAGCACCGCGGAGCGCTTCGCTCAGTTTCAGAGAGGCCGGCATG
>DASYNV010000249.1:0-15360 GCA_036008365.1 Steroidobacteraceae bacterium
TCGGCGTGATCGCGGTGCTGTTCGCGGAGGCGCACGAGTGGGCCGAAGCGCACTGGGCCGGTGCCCACGCGCGGCTGCTGGTCCTGAGCCGGCCCGCCAAGCCCGCGGATCGCAAGGTTTCGGTGCACGTACCGGCCTACAACGAGCCTGCGCACATGCTGATCGAGACGCTCGATGCGCTCGCGCGGCTCGACTACCCGAACTTCGAAGTCATCGTGGTCGACAACAATACGCGCGATGAGGCGGTGTGGCGCCCGGTGGAGGCGCATTGCCAGCGGCTTGGCGAGCGCTTCCGCTTTTTCCATGTGTCGCCGCTGGCCGGTTTCAAGGCCGGCGCGCTCAACTTCGCATTGCGGCACACGGCCGCGGATGCCGAAGTCATTGCCGTCATCGACAGCGACTACCAGGTCGCGCCGAACTGGCTATCGGATCTGGTGCCGAGCTTCGACAACCCGCGCATCGCGATCGTGCAGGCGCCGCAGGATTACCACGACGAGCACGACAGCGCCTTCAAAGCCATGTGCTATGCCGAATACCGCGGCTTCTTCTATATCGGCATGATCACGCGCAATGAACGCAATGCCATCATCCAGCACGGCACCATGACGCTGGTGCGCCGCTATGTGCTTTGGGCCGTCGGCGGCTGGGCGGAGTGGTGCATCACCGAGGACGCCGAGCTCGGACTGCGCGTGTTCGAAGCCGGCTACGAGGCGCTCTACATCCCGCAGAGCTACGGCTCCGGGCTCATGCCCGATACCTTTGTCGACTACAAACGCCAGCGCTTCCGCTGGTCGTACGGCGCCATGCAAATACTGCGGCACCATGCGACCGCGCTGCTGCGCCCGGCCAGCAGCGCGCTGACCGCCGGCCAACGCTACCACTTCATCGCCGGCTGGCTGCCCTGGCTCGCGGACGGCTTCAACCTGCTGTTCAACATCGCTGCGATCGGCTGGTCGGTGGCGATGATCATCGCGCCGCAGAAAATCGATCCGCCGCGCCTGGTGTTCTCGGTGCTGCCGCTGTCGCTGTTCATGTTCAAGCTCGTCAAGCTGGTGCATCTGTACACGCACCGCATCGGCATGAACTTCCGCCAGACGTTCGCGGCGGCGATTTCGGGCCTCGCGCTCGCGCACACCATCGGCCAATCGGTTCTCAAGGGATTGCTGACGCGCAACGAGCCGTTCTTCCGCACGCCGAAACAGACGGCACCGCACCGCTTCATCTCGGCGCTCGCGGCCGCGCGCGAGGAAACGCTGCTGATGCTGGCGCTCTGGGCCTCGGCGATCGGCATCCGTTCGATCGAGAGCGACATGGCGAGCACTGATTTGACGGTCTGGCTGGTGGCGCTGCTGATCCAGTCGATCCCCTATACGGCGGCGCTGCTGGTTTCGCTGACCAGCGCCTTCAGGCTGCCGGCCTCGCTGCTCGGATCGAAGTCGGACCAGGCTACCCCGGCTGCGGCGCAAAGTTGAGGATATGGCGCTCGGCCGAAAGCCCCGGGATCTGCACCTTGCGTACCTGCTCGAGCCGCCAACCGGGCGGCAACTCGGCCAGTTCGTCGTGCGGATAGTGCCCTTTGAACGCGACCACGCGCGTCTCGGGTCCACACAGGTTTTGCACGTTGCCGAGCAGATCGGCCAGCGTCGCATAGGCGCGCGCCATGACGGTATCGAACGGCTCCGCCGGAACCAGCGTCTCGACACGCGAATGCGCCGCGATGACATTGGTGAGCTCGAGCGTGCGCACGGCGTGCGTCACGAAGCGGATTTTCTTGGCCACCGAATCGATCAGAGTGAACTGCCGCTGCGGCTCGACCACGGCCAGCGGCAGGCCCGGAAACCCGGCGCCGGTGCCGACGTCGGCGATCAGCCGTCCGCGCAAGTCCGGCTGCGCCGCGAGGCTGTCGAGCAGATGCGCGCTGATCATGCTGGCGCGAGCACTGATGGCGGTCAGGTTGTAGCTGCGGTTCCAGTGCGAGAGCTCATCGAGCAACCGCAACAGCCGCTGCGCCTGCGCCGCATCGAGCGCGACCCCGATCGCCTGAGCGTCGTCGATGAGCCGTTGCGGCTCGCCGTTCATTATCATTCGCTGCCGTGATAGCTTGAGGCACGATACCAACGACATGCGGCAATTCAAGCGTACGCCCTGGATGATTGCGAGTTTCATGATGCTGTCGGGCAGCACGCTCGCACAGCAGGCACTGATGCGCGCAGATCTCGCTCCCGCCGACGCCATCGTCGAACGCAGCCTCCCGCGGTACCTGCACTGGCGTGCGGCGCGCTTCATCGGCTGGCTCGACGACGGCAGCATGCTGGTGGCGACGCGGTTCGGCGAGACCGATCAGATTCATCGCGTGCGCTCCCCGTTGGCGGCGCGCGAACAGCAGAGTTTCGAGCCCGAGGGGGTGCTGGCCGCGGCGGTCGAGCCGCAGCACGCCGATGACTTCGCTTATCTGTCGCCGCGCACCGCGGGGGGCGGCACGGCGCTGCTGCTGTCGCAGCCAGGCCAACCCGCCGTGTCGCTGACCGATGGGCGCTTCCGCGATGGCGCAGCACTCTGGGCGCACGACGGCCAGCGGGTCGCCTTCAGCAGCAATCGCAGCTCCGGCGGTACCGGCAGCACCGGACGGGAGCGCGAGATCGACGTGCTCGACGCGGCTGCAGCCGCACCCGCCGCCGTCAGGCTGATCGCCGGCGGCAACGGCTACCGCTGGCGCCTGTTCGACTGGTCGCTCGATGACCGGCGGCTGCTGCTCGGACGCGAGAACGTGACCTCAGACTCGGAGCCGGACGGTGACAAGGGCACGGTCGAGCTCGAATTGTTCGCGGCCGATGTGGCGAGCGGTGCCCTTGCGCCACTGGCACTCGCACGCAAGACCGAAGGCAAGGGAGCGCAACCAGCCCCCACGCCGCTGCGGTCGCGGCTGGCGCGGTTCGCGCCCGACGGCCGCGACCTGCTGTTGCTGCGCAGTGGCGAGGGCACCGGCACCGGTGCGGATTTCTGGCAGCTCCAGGCGGTCGACCCCGCGAGCAGTGAGATGCGCGCGCTCTCGGTTGAATCCACGCGCGATGTGGAGCTGTTCGATGAAAGCGCCGATGGTCACTACCTGGCCTACACCAGCAATGACGGCGGCCTGAGCCACCTGACGCTGATCGATCAGCAACGCAAGCTCGACCTGAATCCCGGCGCGGTGCCCCCCGGTGTGATCAGCAGTCTCAAATTCGATTCGACCGGCAAGCGCCTGGCCCTGACGCTCGAGTCGGCTCGCTCGCCACGCGATGTCTACGTGCTCGAGCCCGAGACGCAGCAACTCACCCGCTGGACCCAGAGCGAGCTCGGACCCATCGACGCCGCGAGTCTGATCACGCCAGCCCTGGTGCGTTTTCCGACCTGGGATCGCGTCGACAACCAGCCGCGCATGCTATCGGCCTACGCCTACCGCCCGACTGGCACGCCGGCCAGC
Organism: Steroidobacteraceae bacterium; assembly: GCA_036008365.1. Taxonomy (GTDB): domain Bacteria; phylum Pseudomonadota; class Gammaproteobacteria; order Steroidobacterales; family Steroidobacteraceae; genus FEN-1191. The sequence goes on from DASYNV010000249.1 coordinate 3,464, forward strand.
GCTGCCGGCACGGCAACCGCGCCCGCTGGCCCGCATCCGGTGCTGATTCTGCTGCGCAGCGGGGCCGGCCTGCAGTACCGTCCAGGCTTCGAGCCGCTGGTGCAGTTCCTCGTCAACGAGCTCGGCTTCGTCGTGCTGGCACCCAATGTGCGCGGCGCGGCCGGCTTCGGCCGCAGCTTCAGCGAGCTGGCCCGCGGTGAGCTGCGCGACGATGCCACGCGCGACGTCGGCTCGCTGTTGGTGTGGATCGGCCTGCAGCATGAGCTCGACTTCAATCACATCATGGTGATGGGCGAGGGCTACGGCAGTTATCTGGCGCTGGCCTGTCTGGCGCAGTATGGCGATCGGCTGCGCGGCGGCATCGCCGCCTTTCCGCCGCACCTGGGGTTGGTGTCGAACGTGGTGTCGATACGCCGGCCGGTGCTGCTGGTACACGGTCGCAGCGACCCGGACGTCCCGGCCTACCAGGTAGAGCAGCTGGCCGCACGGCTGCGCGCCAACGGCGCACCGGTGCAGTACCTCGCGGCATCTGACGAGGGCGCAAGATTCCTGCGCAAATCCAATCGCGACGCCTACTACGATGCGGCGGCGAACTTCCTGGCGCAGCTGATGCACTGACGGCTGCGTCGGCAGCGAGCCGGGGCGACACCCGGCAGCGAGGTGCCGGCTAGTTCGTCGACGACGACAGGAAAGTCTGGCGGCGCTTGAGCGTGTGCAGCGGCGGCCTCTGCTTGGAGTAATACTGCGCGAGCTGCGAGATATCCTCTTCGGTCAGCCCGTTGACGAAGTTCGGCATGATGGCGTTCTTGCGATCGCCGTGCGCGTACTCGTGCAGCGCGCGCGCCAGGTAGTCGGCGTGCTGGCCGGCAAGCGTGGGATAGTCGCCGGTGATGCCGACGCCGTTCTTGCCGTGGCAGGAGCCGCACAGGGCCACCCTGGGCGGCGCGGTGCCGACCGGTGCCGCCGTGGGCGGGAGCGGTTCGACGCCGAAGTAACTGCCGATGTCCTGCATGTCCTGTTCAGAGAGCGAGGCCGCCTGCTGGTGCATGGTGCCGTGCGAGCGCTCGCCGCTCTTGTATTCCTTCAGTGCCGCGACGATGTACTCGGGATGCTGGCCCGCCAGCTCCGGCACGCTGTAGGTCGGGTAGACATTCTTATAATCAGGGATGCCGTGGCAGCCGAGGCAGGTATACGACAGCTCCTTGCCGCGCGCGGGATCGCCGGCGCCATGTGCCGGGGCGTAGAACCCCAACGCAGCGGATGCAAACAGGACATGGAGCACGGCACGACTCGACAGGGGCATACCGACTCCGGCGGTTATTGATGAATAATGCGGCGCGGAACAGGGCACAAAGCGCCCGAAAGTGTACGGGGTGACTCTGGGATTTACCACTGCATGATTGCGTTGATCCAGCGTGTCAGCTGTGCCGCAGTCCAGGTCGAGGGCCGTACGATCGGCGCCATTGCCGGTGGCCTGCTGGCGCTGGTCGGAGTGGTTCGGGGCGACGAACGCCCTCAAGCCGATCGCCTGCTGCAGCGAGTGCTCGACTATCGCGTGTTCCCGGACGCCGCCGGACGCATGAACCTGAGCCTCAAGCAGACTGGCGGCGGTTTACTGCTGGTGCCCCAGTTCACGCTGGCCGCGGACACAGAAGGCGGCAATCGGGCCTCCTTTACGGCCGCCGCCGCGCCCGCGGCGGCGGCGGCGCTGTTCTCGTACCTCGTAGAACAGGCGCGCGCGGCGCACACCCCGGTCGAGTCCGGTCAGTTCGGTGCGCACATGCAGGTGTCGCTGATCAATGACGGCCCGGTGACATTCTGGCTCGAGACCGACGGCCGGCCAGAACCGTGATGGGACCCGTAAAAGCTTGACCCGACGGTTAGTTGTGCGGCGCCAAATGGCCTATGATCGGGAAAACGGAGCGTCGCATGGATCTGTTCGCCCCCAAGCACTTGTTGATAATCCTGCTGATCGTGTTGCTGGTGTTCGGCGGCAAGAAGCTGCGCACCCTCGGCTCGGACCTGGGTTCGGCCTTCCGCGGCTTCAAGAAGGCCATGAGCGACGGGGAGAGCGAAGAGCAGACCAAGCAGATAAACGGACCGAACAAGGACGCAGAATTTCCTGAAGTCGCCCCCAAGGCGCCGGCGGCCGGCGCCGATAACAAGACTGCGCCTCACGCCTAAGCCGGCGTGCGATGTTCGGGATCGATTTCTCCGAAATATTGGTGATATTCGGCATCGCGCTGGTGGTGCTGGGGCCCGAGAAGCTGCCCCGGGTCGCCGCCACGATCGGCCGCTGGGTCGGCCGGGCTCGCGCGATGGCGCGGCAGTTTCGCGAGCAGCTCGAGCAGGAGGCGGAGACGCTCAAGCGCAATGTCGATCTGAAGACGCAGCCGCCGCCCAATCCACCGATGACGCCTCTGACACCCAAGACCGACGCGCCGCCGACGGAACCGCATGAGCGAGGACAATGAGCCCCTGCCGGAAGGCACACTGATCTCGCATCTGCTCGAGCTGCGATCGCGGCTGCTCCGCATCATGATCGCGGTCCTGATCGCCTTCCTGCCCTGTGCCTACTACTCGAATGCGATCTTCGATTGGCTGTCGACGCCGCTGGTGGCAAGGCTGCCGCCGGGTCAGAAGCTGATTGCCACGACGGTGACCGCGACTTTCACCGCCCCGCTGAAACTGGCACTGGTGGCCGGCCTGCTGATCGCCATGCCCTACGTGCTTTACCAGATCTGGGCCTTCGTGGCGCCGGGGCTGTACCGGCGCGAGAAACGCTTCGCCGTGCCGCTGCTGGTGTCGGCCATCCTGCTGTTCTACCTCGGCGTCGGATTCTCGTACTGGTTCGTGTTCCCGCTGGTGTTCCGATTTTTCATCGCCACGACTCCCCACAACGTGCAGCTCATGGCCGACGTCAGCAACTACCTGCAGTTCGCGCTGACGCTGTTCGTGGCTTTCGGCGTGGCGTTCGAGACGCCGGTGGCGGTGGTGCTGCTGGTGCTGACCAACCTGGTCAGCCTGCAGAAGCTGCGCTCGGTGCGCGGCTACGTGCTGATCGTGGTGTTCATCGTCGCGGCCATTCTGACGCCGCCCGATGTGATGTCACAGACGGCGATGGCCGTGCCGATGTACCTGCTCTACGAAGGCGGCATTCTGTTCGCGGCGATCCTGCAGAAGAGCACTCCCGCGGCCGAGGAGAACGCGCCGGGGCAGGGTTCGAGCACGTGAGCGCAGCCAACGCTCCACAACTGACGCTGCGCGCCGTGATACTGGCGATCGTGCTGGCATCGCTCATGGCTGCCGCCAACACTTATCTCGGATTGTTCGCTGGGATGACCGTGGCCTCGGCGATTCCTTCGGCCGTGGTGTCGATGGCCGTGCTCAAGCTGCTGGGTGGCGGCGGCATACTCGAGAACAACATCGTGCAGACCGGCGGCTCGGCCGGCTCATCGGTCGCCACCGGAGTGCTCTTCACGACCCCGGCGTTGGTCATGCTCGGCGCGTGGCATGAGTATCGCTATGGCTGGGTGTTTGGCTTCGCCGCGCTCGGCGGCGTGCTCGGCGTGCTGTTCTCGGTGCCGCTGCGGCGCGCGCTGATCGTCGATCTGAAATTGCCATTTCCCGAGGGCACGGCCGCGGCGGAGGTACTGCGTGCCGGCGCCGACCCGAAACAGGGCGCGAGGCTGCTGGCGATGGCGGCCGCCGTGGGCGCGGTGCTCAAGCTCGCGGCCGCCAATGGCCTGCAGTTGATTCCAGACAATGCCACGGTGGGCCGCTATTTCGGCCGCAGCATCGCCTACACACAGACCAGTTTGTCGCCGGCATTGCTCGGTGTCGGCTACATCTGCGGTTTCAACGTCGGCATCGTCATGCTCGCCGGCGGCATCATCTGCTGGAACATCGCGATTCCGATCTATGCGAGTCACTTCCTGAGCCACGATGCCACGCTGTCCGCGAGCCTTGCGGGGCTGTCGGCCGCGGACGCCGCCGAAACGCTCTGGAGCCGCCACCTGCGCTTTCTCGGTGTCGGCGCCATGCTGGTCGGGGGTATCTGGACGCTGGTTTCGCTGCGCGACTCGCTGCTCGCGGGCGTACGCGCCGGGTTGGCCGCGACCCGCGCCGCGCGCAGTTCCTTTGCGGCCGGGGTGCCCGAGACCGAGCGCGATCTGCCGATGAAGTACGTGCTCGCCGGTTGTGTGGCCGCATCGCTGCCGCTGATGGCCATGTATGACTCGGTCGTCGGCAGCTTTGCTGTCGCCATCCCGATGACGCTCGCGATGATCGTGCTGGCGTTCCTGTTCTGCTCGGTCTCGGGCTACATGGCCGGCATCGTCGGCAGCTCCAACGATCCAGTGTCCGGCATGATCATCTCGACCGTGCTGGCCGCCTCGGCGATGCTGCTGGTGCTCACGCGCGGCGATCCGGTCGTCGGTCCGGTCGCCGCCGTGATGATCGGTGCGGCGGTCTGCTGCGCGCTGTCGATCGCCGGCGACAACGTGCAGGATCTCAAGTGCGGCCAGCTGGTCGGCGCGACGCCGTGGCGACAGCAGCTGATGATCGGGGTCGGCGCCATCACGAGTGCCACGGTGCTGGCACCGGTGCTCAATCTGCTCAACACCGCCTATGGCATCGGCGTGCCGGATGCGCTGCATCCGCATCCGCTGCTCGCACCGCAGGCGACCATGCTGGCAGCGGTATCGAAGGGGCTGTTCGGCGGCAGCCTGCCGTGGGCCCTGATCGCCATTGGCGGCGCGATCGGCGTGGCGATCATCGCGATCGATGAGTGGTTGCGCGCGCACGGCAGCCGCTTTCGCGTGCCGGTGCTCGCGGTCGCGGTCGGCATCTATCTGCCGCTGTACGTCTCGACCACGATTTTCCTCGGCGGGCTGGTGGCTCATCTGGCCAACCGCGGCCGCAATCCGACCGAAGCGCTGAGTCTCGGCGGCCGCGGCATGCTGTTCGCGGCCGGCATGGTGGCAGGCGAATCGCTGACCGGCGTGGTCCTTGCGATTCCGATCGTGGCGTCGGGCCGCGCCGATGTCATGGCGTTGCCGAAATCGCTGCAGCTCGCGGAGCCCGGTGCGACGCTGCTGGGTCTGGCGATGTTCACGGCGCTCGCCGTGCTGCTCTACCGCGTGGCGCGCACCCGGACTAATTCCCGGTCAGACGGTTGAATTTTGGCGGTCCGCTGGGAGCCGGCGCCTCCGGCTTCTCGAGCAGTATCTTCAGCCGCGGCAGGGCTCGCTCCCAGCCGCGGCGCAATGCCACGTAGGTCGGATGCCACGCAGCGCCTTCGGGAATGCCGGAGCCCATGAGTCGCAGTATGGTCACGGCAGCCACGCCCTGCACGCGCGCGGCATTCGGATCGCGATCCAGCAGAAAATCCTCGACCACGACGGTGCCGGCGTCCGGCAGGTTCGGCAGCGGCATGTAGATGAGCCGCAGGCGACGCGGCGGCAGGAACACATCGATGTGCGCTTCGCGATCGAGCTCGGCGCCATGACGCGCGCGATAGACGCCTCCTTCGCGCGCATCGACGCGCGCAGCGGGGGCGTACCACTGTGCCAAGGTTGCCGGCTCGAGCAACGCGCGCCAGACCAGCTCGATGTCGGCATTGATGTCGACCCGTTGGGCGTAGCCACGCGTGCCATCGCTCATGGCGTCACGTACCCGGCTGGGGTTCTGGGCGCCGCCCGCGAATGGCCACCACACCCATCGGCAGCAGCGAAATGGCGATCACGATCAAGGTGACCACGCTGAAGTGTGTCTTGACCCATGGCACGTTGCCGAAAGCGAATCCGCCGAACACGAACAGCGCCACCCAGGCCGCACCACCGACCGCGTTGAAGGTCTGGAAGCGATGATAGGGCATGCGACCGACACCGGCGACGAACGGCGCGAACGTGCGGATGATGGGCATGAAGCGTGACAGCAGTACGGTGAGCCCGCCGTAGCGGCGGAAGTAATGCTGCGTGCGCGTCAGGTAGGTCTGCTTGATGAAGCGGTAATGCCCGGTCAGGGCGCGCTGCCCGAGCGCGCGTCCAATGCTGTAGTTCACCGAATTGCCCGCGATCGCTGCCAGCGCCAGCAGCACGAACACCCAGCCGATCCGGAGCGTGCCGCTCTGGTCGACCGCGGCCAGCGCGCCGACACCGAACAATAGCGAATCGCCAGGCAAAAACGGGGTCACGACCAGGCCGGTCTCGGCGAATATGATCGCGAACAGGATCGGATAGATCCACTCGCCGTACTGCACGAGTAGCTCGACCAGGTGATGGTCGAGGTGCAGGAACAGATCGACGATCACTGGGCGACGGGTGCGGTGGAGGGCGCGTCGGGCGTGCCGCGGGCGATCTGGCCGGGATGGCCCGAGAGCGTCTGCAGTGCCAGCAGCACCTGCGGGTCGCGCCGCGACAGCGTCGCGATCGTGGCATCGTCGACCAGGTCCATCTCGGCCGGCGGCTGCTCGGGGCCGTCGATGACCGTGTCCGGCACGATGCCGACGCCATTGATCGATGCGCCCGAGGGCGTGAAATAGCGGGAGGTCGTGATCTTGAGTGCCTGCCCGTCGGACAGCGGCATGATGGTCTGCACCGAGCCCTTGCCGTAGGTGCGCCGGCCGATCAGGGTGGCGCGATGATTGTCGTGCAGCGCCGCCGCGAAGATCTCCGAGGCTGAGGCCGAGCCGCCGTTCACGAGCAGGACCAGCGTGGCGCCGTTGCTGATGTCGCCGGGCTTGGCCTCCATGCGGAACCTGGCCTCGCGCGTACGGCCCTCGGCGCTGACGATCGTGCCGCGATCGAGAAAATCGTCCGCCAGTTGTACCGCCGCGTCGAGTACACCGCCGGGGTTGTTGCGCAGATCGATCACGAATCCCTTGAGCTTGGCGCCGCTGCGGTGCTCGAGCCGCGCGACCGCGCGCTCGAGCTCGACCGGTGTGGTATCGGTGAAGCTGGTGATGCGCAGGTAGCCGTATTCGGGCGTGAGCATCTCGGCGGCAACGCTCTGCAGGCGCACCTGCGCGCGCTCGACCTTGAAATCGAGCAGCGCGCTGCTGCCGGCGCGCCGGATCGTCAGATGAATTGGGCTGCCCTCGGGTCCGCGCATGCGTGCAATCGCGGCGTCGAGATCGGCCGGGTCGATCTCGACACCGTCGATCCTGACGATGATGTCGCCGACCTCGATGCCGGCGCGCTCGGCCGGCGAGTTCGCCATGCGCCGCACGATGCTGACTCCATCCTTGCCGGGTGCCACCTCGACGCCGATGCCTGGGTAGGTACCCGTGGTGCTGACCTTCATGTCCTCGAACTCATCGGGGCTCAGGAAGGTCGAGTGATCGTCGAGCGCCTCGACCATGCCGCGAATCGCGTTCTGCATGAGCTTGTGATCGTCGATGGCATCGACATAGTTATCGCGCACGCGCTGAATCACTTCGGCCAGCAGGCGCGCATCGCTCCAGGGCAGCGCACGGCTGCCGCCGCTGCCCGAGCGGATCGCACCCGCTTCACCGCCGGGATCGCGCTCGGCGAGTACGCGTTCGGTGACCGACAGCGATACTCCGAGCAGCAGGCCCAGCAACAGGGCAAGGGTCAGGCGGGCACGATTCGACATATTTACCAATAATATTACAGCGCCGGGGCCTTGAGCGCGCGCACCGATCAGGCGGCGTCGCTGGCCCGCCCCAGTGCCCCTTCCTTCGACCAGCTGCCGCTCGGCTGCGCGGCCGCCACGTACAGGGGCAACTCGGCCAGCACATCGGCCAGCGGCGCGGGCTGTGCGATCGCGAACCCCTGGCCGTAGTCGACGCCGAGCTCCTCGATGCGCGTGCGGATCTCATCGGTCTCGATGTATTCGGCCACCGTGGTCAGCGACATGGCGCGGGCCAGCTGGGCGATCGCCTGCACCATCGATGCAGCGCGCGGATCCTTGAGCACGTCGCGGACGAAGCTGCCGTCGATCTTGAGCATGCCGATCGGCAGGGTCCGCAGATAGGCGAGCGAGCTCAGTCCGGTGCCGAAATCGTCGAGCGCGATGTTGCAGCCAAGCTTGCGCAGGCGGCGCATGAGCACCTCGGCGCGCGACAGATTGCCGATCGCGGCGCTCTCGGTCAGCTCGAAGCACAGCGCCGAGGGCGCGAGGCCGCTGCTTTCGATCAGGTGTGCGACGTATTCGGTGAAGTCCGCATCCTGCAGCGACTGACCGGAGAAATTGATCGAGAATACCACCGGGCTGGTGGCGAGCAGTTCGGTGTGCGGCTTGAGCATTTCGATCGCCCGGCCGATTACCCAGCGGTCGAGCGTCGGCATGAGCTGGTAACGATGCGCTGCCGACATGAAATGATCCGGCCCGACGATCTCGCCGTTCTCGGCAATCATGCGCAGCAGGATCTCGAAGTGCGGCGCGCCGCCGTGGCCGCCGAGCGGCACGATCAGCTGCGCGTTGAGCTCGAGCCGGTCCTCGGCGATGGCGCTGCGGAGCTTGCTGATGAGATCGATGTCGGTGAAGCGGCGGACGATGCTTTCGTCGGCGTCGTGATAGACCTCGACACGATTGCGGCCGCGATCGTTGGCAGCCTTGCAGGCGGTCTCGGCGGCCGCAAACGCGTGTACGAATTCCTTGGTGCGTGCCTCGATGGCCGCGACGCCGACGCTGATCGAGACCTGCATCTTGCCGTCGCCGAGCGAAGCGGCGACTTCTTCGGCGCCGGCGCGTAGCGACTCGGCAAACTTTGCCGCATCGTCCAGGGCCGCGGGTAGCATGATCGCGAAGCGGTCGCCGGAAATGCGCGCCGCGCTCGAGCCGGGCGAAATGCGCTTGCGGATCAGTTCGCCGAGCTGCGTGATCACACGATCGCCCATCGGCATGCCGTAATTGTCATTGATGACGTGCAGGCGGTTGATGTCGATGAACAGTGCGCTCCAGGCCGCCGGTGCGGGATTCGAGGCGCCCGCGCCACTCGGCCCGACCGGCCGCTCCTCCAGAGTGCGGCGGACTCGCTGCTCGAATGCGGGGCGGGTCAGCAGGCCGGTCAGCGCGTCGTAGCTGTGGGCCAGCACCGCGGACACGCGCCGCGCCAGCAGTTCGATCAGGCGCGAATGATGCGGCGTGAACTCGGGCGCGGATTCGGCGCGAAACAATGCCAGCACACCGACGCAGCGCCCATCCGCGCGTGCTATCGGACTGGCCAGAACACGATAGACCACCTCGTTGGCACCGGTCTGCAGCACCATGCGATTGACGATCGAAGCGCCGCGCCGGACCTGCGCCATCGACAACAGATGCCGGTGCGCCTTGGCCAGCAGCGAGGTGTCGAGCGGTGCTTCGCTCGAAGCATGCACGACAGCGATGCCGCGCTCCGGGATGATCAATGCCGCGAGGCCCACCTTGAGATGCTCGGTGGCACTGGCGACGATGTCCTTGAGATCGGTGGCGCTCTCGGGTTTGGCATCCGGGCCGCCGCCGGATACCGACAGCAGCATTTCCAGATCGTTGTCCTGCTCGGCCAGCGATGAGTGCAGATTCAGAATCTCGTGGCGTGCCAGCAGTTCGCGCCGCAGGCACTCGAGTGCCGGCTTCACGAGTCCATGCACGAACGCAAACGTGCGCTGCTCGCCATCGGTGCTGTGGCGGAAACCGATCGCCACCACCACGAACGGCAGGCCATCGGCCGCGACGTCATCGGCCATGAGCCAGAACAGGTAGATCGGCTCACTGCCGGCCATGCGCTGTAAGCCGGCACTCATCGGGTCAGGCGCCATGTTCTTCAATTCGTCGACGATCGCGGTCGAGATCTCGGGCGCCACAGAGCCTTCGCTCGACCAGTGCATGTGGCCCCGCGCATCGAACACACTCAGGCTGTTCATGCGCGGCAGCAGCGCGCGCAAGAGCTGGGAGTATGGCTCCAATGACGACCATGGGGTCGTTGGAGCGCGGTCGGGGCCTGGTTTACTCATGCGTGACGGTGTCCCTCTGGGATCGCAGAATCACCCACGCAGGTCAAATGCGCCTTGACGGATGTCGCTTTTCAGGCAAATGCGGCCAAAGACTCCAGGCGCTAGGGTCCCGGACGGCGCTCCCGGAACCAGGGGCGCGGGTCGACCGGATGGCCTTCCCGCCGGATCTCGAAGTAGAGCTCGGGCTCTGGCCGTCCGCCGCTGTCACCGGCGGCGGCGATGACCTCGCCGGCGGCCACGGACTCGCCGGCGGCCTTGTAGAGCCGCTCATTATGTCCATACAGGCTCAGGTAACCCTCACCGTGATCGACGATGGCGAGCAAACCCAGTCCAGGGAGCCAGTCGGCGTAGACCAGGCGGCCGGATGAGACGGCCTTCACAGGTGCGCCGCGCTCGGTTGCGACCACCACTCCGTCCCACTTCACGCCGCTGGCGCGCGTATCGCCGAAAGCGGCCGTGACGCGGCCAGCGACCGGCCAGGCCAGCTGGCCTCGCAGGCGGCCGAAGGCGCTCGAGGTCTCCGGCGGCGGCACAGCCTTGAGCGAGCGATTGAGCTGCGACAGCAACTGCTCGAGATCGGCCTGCTGGGTCTTGAGGCGCGCGAGGCTCTGCGCGCGCGTGCGCGCCTCGGAGTCCAGGCTCGAGAGCACTCGCTGCCGGTCGCTGCGCGAACGCTCGAGCTGCTGCAGCTGACTCTGCTGGGCTCCCTTCAGATTCGCGAGTTCGCTCTGTTGCTGCGCCAGTTCGGCGTCGAGCCCGTCGAGCCGCTGCACGTGCTGCTGGATGGCGCTGATCTCGCGCGCGCGGGCACGGCCGAAGTAGCCGTAGTAGGCGAACAGCCGCGCGCTGCGCAGCGGATCGCGCGCCGCCAGCAGCAATTTCAGCGGCTCCGCGCGGCCGATCAGGTAGGCGGCCCGCAGTTCGCCCGCGAGTGCCTGGCGTTCCTGGCTGAGCGCGCGCTGCTGCGCGCCGCGCTCGGTGCTCAGGGAATTGCGGCGTTCGCTGCGGTCGGCGTACTCGCGGCCGATACGGGCCATCTCGCCGCGGGCCTGGCCGACCGACATCTCCGCGGCGCGCAGATTGGCCGACAACCGGTCACGCTGGACCGCGTCGCGACTGACCTGTTGCGTCATGCGCTCGATCTTTTCCCGCAGGGAGCGCAGCTGCGCCTCGGTCCTTTGTGGCGTCGCGGCGAGCGCCGCGCAGATCAGGCTCAAGGTCAGCGCGATCAGCACGGCGGGCGCGAAGCGAGTCATGTGGCCGGTGAGTGTAGGGCAAGCCGCAAGCGCGAGCAGCTATAATGGCAGGCTCCGGCGGAGATCCGATGGACCAACTGTTCGACTACTGCGCGCATCATCCATTCCTGGCAGCACTGGCGGGCCTCGCGGCCGTGGCGGTGCTGACCTACGAGATGTGGTTGCGCTCGCAGAACGCCGGCGGACTGCCGCCGCAGGAAGTGATCCGTCTCATGAATCAGGGCGCCACGGTGCTCGACCTGCGTGAGGCCGAGGCCTATGCCGCCGGGCACATCAACGGCGCGCGGCATTTCGATGCCGCGCAGATCGGCAGCGCCACCGAAACGCTGAAGAGGTTCAAGGAACGCCCGTTGATCGTCTATTGCGATCGCGGCATGACCGCCTCGGGCGCCGTACGCACCCTGGTACAGCAGGGTTTTACCAAGGTGTTCAACCTGCGCGGCGGCCTGGCCGCGTGGCGCGCAGAGAATCTGCCGCTGGCGCGAGGCTGAGCCCGCGCATGGCCGCGCCGCTGGTCGTCGTGTATCTGAAGTCGTGGTGTCCGTATTGCGCCAGTGCACGTGCGCTGCTGCAGTCGAAGAATGTCAGCGTCCGGGAAATCGACGTCGAGGCCCTGCCCGAGCAGCGCGAAGAGATGATCCGGCGCAGCGGACGACGCAGCGTGCCGCAGATCTTCATTGGT
>DASYNV010000250.1:0-3009 GCA_036008365.1 Steroidobacteraceae bacterium
CGCGTCGGGCTTGGCGACCATGTGGTGCAGCGTCGCTCCGGTCTCGCGCTCGCCGTGGATGATGGCCCAGTTGACCGGCACTCGGCCGCGGTACTTCGGCAGCAGCGAGCCGTGCATGTTGAGGGCGGCGCGGCGCGGGATCGCGAGCAGCGGCTCGCGCAGCATCGAGCGGTAGTAGAACGAGAACATGAAATCCGGCCGCGCCGCACGCACCCGATCCACGACTTCAGGCGCGTTCGGATTCTCCGGCGCGTACACTTCGATCCCGTGCCAGCGCGCGTGCTGCGCCACGCTTTCGAACCAGATGGTCTCGCCCGCGGAATCCTCGTGCGTGAGCACCAACGGCACATCGACCCCATGCGCCAGCAGGGTGCGCAGACAGCGCACCCCGACATCGTGGTAAGCGAACACCACGGCGCGCGGCGCGCGCGCGGCGCCCCTCAAGCCTCGTCCTCGCTGCGCTCGAGCACTGAGCCGACGATATAACGCGGCCGATGCCGCACCTCGTCATAGATGCGGCTGACGTATTCGCCGAGCAGCCCGACACCGAACAATGCCACACCGTTTAGAAAGAACGCGATCGCAAACAGCGTGAACACGCCTTCCGCCTCCGGACCGACGATCAGGCGGCGTATCGCCAGGAACACGACGAACAGCACCGACAGGATGGCGATGCCGATGCCGACGACCGAAAACATCTGCATCGGCGCGGTCGAGAAGCCCGTCATGAGATCGAAATTGAGCCGCATGAGCTGGAACAGCGAATACTTCGACTTGCCGGCACCGCGATCCTCGTGCGCGACCTGGATTTCGATCGGCCGCATGGAGAAGGTGTAGGCCAGCGCCGGAACGAAAGTGTTGTACTCGGAGCACTGGTTGACGGCCTCGACCACGCTGCGCGCATAGCCGCGGAACATGCAGCCGTGGTCGGTGATGCGCACGCGCGTGGTGCGCTCGCGGATCTCGTTGATGATACGTGACGCGTAGCGTCGCCAGGCCACATCCTTGCGCTGCATGCGGATGGTGCCGACGTAATCGTGACCGGCGTCGAGCTCGGCCAGCACGCGCGGGATTTCCTCCGGCGGATTCTGCAGATCGGCATCGAGCGTGATCACGTAGCGGCCGCGGCTGGCGGCAAAACCGGCCAGGATCGCGCGGTGCTGGCCGAAGTTGGCGGCGAACAGCACCACGCGCGTGACATCGGGTCGCCGCTCGAAGCTCTCACGCAGCAGCGCCACCGAGCGATCGCGGCTGCCGTCGTTGACGAACACGATCTCGTAGCTTCGGCCCAGCGCATCGAGCGCCGGATAGAGCCGATCGAACAGGCGCGGCAGCACCTGCTCTTCGTTGTACACCGGAATGACGACCGATAGGTCCGGCACCACGCGTGTGAGCGCCTGCGTCATGAGCGCTTCAGGATCCGCGCGGCCTGCGCGCACACCCGGTCTACGTCCTGCTCGCGCATCGCCGGAAACAGCGGCAGCGTCGCGATGCCGCTGCCGGCGCGCTCGGCATGCGGGAAGTCGCCGGGCCTGAAGCCCATCTCACGGTAGAGCGACAGCAGATGGATCGCGGGATAGTGCACGCCGACGCCGATGCCGGCGGCATGCATGGCGCGAATGAAATCCCCGCGCTCCGCCTGCGCCGGCAGCACGATCTGGAACATGTGCCAGTTGCTCTGCTCGAAGTCCTCGAGCGGCAGCTCGCAGCCGAGCGAGCGATCGAAGCACTCGAAGTAGCGGCGCGCGAGCACGGCGCGGCGGGCATTGAATTCATCCAGCCGCTTGAGCTGGCCCAAGCCGATGCAGGCTGCGACGTCGGTCAGATTGTGCTTGCCGCCGGCGAGCGTGGCGTCGTAGCCCCCCTCGGGGAAGCGCTCCACGCCCTGCAGCCGCCAGAGCTCGCAGCGACGCGCCTCCTCGGCATCGTTCAGTACCAGGCAGCCACCCTCGGCAGTGGTGATGTTCTTGTTGGCATGAAAACTGCTCGACACCAGATCCCCACCGACACCGATGCGCTCGCCCTTCCAGTTCGAACCCATGGACTGCGCCGCATCCTCGAGCACGCGCAAATTGTGGCGGCGTGCGATCGCATACAACTGCTCGCGATCGACCGGCAGCCCCGCCAGATCGACCGGCAGCAGCATGCGGGTGCGTGGCGACATCGCGCCTTCGATCAATGACGGGTCGATGTTGCGCGTGCGCGGATCGATGTCGACGAACATCGGCCGCGCGCCGGCGCGCACGATCACATTCGCGGTCGAAGCCCACGACAGCGGCGAGGTGATGACTTCATCGCCGGGCCCGACATCGGCCAGCGCCAGCGCGATCTCCATCGCGCCGGTGGCCGAACTCATCACGCGCACCGGCCGGCCGCCGCAATACGCCGACAGCTGCGCCTCGAATTCGCGCACCTGCGGACCGCTGGTGATCCAGCCCGAGCGCAGCACTTCGCCGACGGCGCTGATGGTGGCTTCGTCGATCGATGGCCGGGTGAAGGGCAGGAAATCCTGACTCACGACAAACTCCGGCGCCTCAATTACGCGCCACCAGCCAGACACCGACGATGATCACGCCGATGCCGGCGATGCGCGCGGCGCTCAGATTCTCACCGAACAACATCCAGGCCGCGACCGCGTTGACGACGTAGCCGACCGAGAGCATCGGATAGGCGACGCTGACATCCACGCGCGACAACGCCAGGATCCAGACCACGACGCTGATCGCGTAGCAGGCCAGTCCGCCGATGATGGGCGGATTGACGGCGACGCGCTCGAACAGCGTCCAGGCATTGCCGAGATTGAAATCGATGCCGACGATCGCGCGCGACCCGGCCTTCAGCAGCAGCTGGGCCACGGCATTGAGCAATACGCCTGTGAGAATCAGCGCCAGGTCCGCGCTTCTCATCGTCTGACCACCGCGACCAAAGACTGTGAAGTGTATATCACGTGCATCGGCAGACCCAATGCCGCCAGCCGCCGATAGTCCTCGGGTCGCAGGATGGCGAGCG
>DASYNV010000251.1:0-3084 GCA_036008365.1 Steroidobacteraceae bacterium
CATCAGCCGGCAAAGATCATGGCCATCGAAGGCCACTTTGAGAGCAGCACCGACGGTGCACCGTTGGTTTTGTTCGGGCTGCCAGATCAGGATGCCGGACGCGTGCTCGGCGCCATCGAGATCCCCGGGCTCTCCTCGCTGGTGCTCAAGCACGACTGGCACGCACCGTTGGCTGGACTCGATACGGTGCCCCGCGCAGAGTGGCCGCCGGTGGCGATCATCTTCTGGACCTTTCGGGTCATGGTGGCCTTGGGAGTCGCGATCTTCGCGCTCGGGGTCGCGAGTCTAATCGCGCGCGCGCGGGGCTCGCTCTACGAGAATCGCCTGCTGCACCGTGCCGCGTTGCTGCTCGGTCCCGCAGGAATCCTGGCCGTGATCGCCGGCTGGTTCACCACCGAAGTTGGACGGCAGCCCTTCACGGTTTATCACGTACTGCGTACGGTCGAATCCGCCTCGCCGCTGGCAATGCCGGCCGTGGCGGCCTCGCTGGCGGCCTTCGCGGTGGTCTACTTCACGGTATTCGGCGCCGGTGCGTTCTATATCCTGCGCCTGATGAGTTCGCCGCCGCACGCCGGCGAATCGCCGACACCCGAACCGGGGCCGCAGCGAAGCGCCGGCATCGTGCCGCGGGGCCTGGTCTGATGGTTCCCGACGCGGCACTGAGCTATGTCTGGGCCCTGATCGTGGCACTGGCGGTGTTCGCGTACATCGTCATGGATGGATTCGATCTGGGTCTCGGGATTCTGTTCCCGCTGTTTCATGGCGAGCGCGAGCGCGGCACCGTCATGAACAGCATCGCGCCGGTCTGGGACGGCAATGAGACCTGGCTGATACTGGGCGGCGGCGGCCTCATGGCGGCCTTTCCGCTGGCCTACGCCATTCTGATGCCGGCGCTCTACACGCCGGTGATCGCCATGCTGCTCGGACTGATCTTTCGCGGCGTGGCGTTCGAATTCCGCTGGCGTACGCAGCGCGGCCGCCGATTCTGGGACGGCGCCTTCTTTGCGGGCTCGACATTGGCGGCCTTCATGCAAGGAGTGGCGCTGGGCGCCATTCTGCAGGGCATTCGTGTCGAGGGTCGACATTACGCGGGCGGCTGGTGGGATTGGCTGTCCCTGTTCAGCATCCTGACCGGACTGTCGCTCATGGCAGGCTATGCCACGCTCGGCGCAAGCTGGATCATTCTCAAGACCGAGGGCGAGCTGCAGCAGCGCGCATACCGGATCGCACGCCGCTGCGGCGCGGCGCTGATCGTCGGTATCGCCGCCGTGAGTCTGGCGACGCCTGCGCTGCACTCGCAGTACGCACAGCGCTGGTTTAAGTGGCCGAGTGTGCTGCTCAGCGCGCAGGTGCCGCTGCTGGTGTTGATCGCAGCCGTGCTGTTCTTTCGAGCGCTCAAACATCGCTGGGAGCGCGCACCGTTCCTCTTGACGCTCGCTTTGTTTGCGCTCAGCTATCTCGGGCTCGGTATCAGCGTCTTTCCGTACCTCGTCCCCGATTCCGTCACGATCGCCGATGCCGCTTCGCCCGCCTCGAGTCAGCGGTTCATGCTGGTCGGTACGGTGATTCTGATTCCGATCATCATCGCCTACACCGCGCACGCCTATTGGGTGTTCCGCGGCAAGGTCGGCACCGAAGGCTATCACTGAGGCGAATCGCGCGTGCCGACGGCGTCTCCAACTCGCACGCAACGGCTGCTCTGGTTCGCGGGACTGTGGATCGCGAGCGTCGCGGCGACATTGCTGGCCGCTGCGGCGTTGCGCTGGCTGTTCGGACGCATGCTCGCGTCCTGAAACTAATGCGCGGCCGGCGGCGCGGCGGCGTCCGCGCCCGCCGGCTCGAGACCCTTGGTGTAGAGAATGCGCCCGTCGAGCGCCACCAGAATGGCATCGACATCCGGCAGGCCGTTGTAGATGCGCATGGCCTCATCCGGGCCGAGCACGAAGGCGGTCTTCGATAATCCATCGGTGCGTGTCGCGGTCGGCGCGATCACCGTGGCACTGCGCACCCTGCTGGCCGAATGACCGGTGCGCGGATCGATGATGTGGTGGTAGCGCACACCGCCCTCGTCGAAGTAGCGCTCGTAGTCGCCCGAAGTCGAGAATGCGCTGTCGGTCAACGGCACACGCGTGATCACCTGGTCAGGATGATCCGGGTGGCGGATGCCGATCACCCAGGGTTTGCCGAAGCGGTCGCCAATGACGCGGCTGTCGCCGCCGGCATTCACCAGCGCGTGTGTGAATCCGCGCGCCTTGAGAATATCGATGCCGCAGTCGACTGAATAACCCTTGGCAATGCCGCCGAGATCGATGCGAACGCCGGGCTGCGAGAAACGCACCGTACTGGTTGCCGGATCGAGCAGCACGTGCCGGAAGTTCACGGCCGGCAACGCGGACTGGATCTGCTGCTCGGTCGGCCTTTTGCGCTCGCGAAAATCGTACATGTAGCCGACACTGGCGTAGGTGATGTCAAATGCGCCCTCGGTGATGCGCGAGTATTCCAGTGCCGTGGTCAGAAGCTTGAACAGCTCCGCGCTGATCTTCACCGGCTGCTGCGCCGCCAGCGCATTGACTCTCGAGACTTCGCTGGTCGGCTTGTAGACGCTCATGCTCTCATCGATGTGCCGCATCTCATCCATGACCGCATCGATGGCCTGCTCGCCGCGCTGCTTGTCGTTGTCCTCCGCCCAGAGCTCGACGTAGATGCGCGTGCCCATGATGCCGTCGACGCTGCGCGACAGCCACGCAGCCTGCGCCGGGCCCGCTCCCAGCGCACAGATCAGCAACAGCGCGCGAGCGAATGCGCTCATTTGCCGGCGAAGCCCGCGGCTTCGAGCAGGCCCTTCTGCGCCAGCCAGTCACGGTTGAACAGCCGCGACAGGTACCTCGAACCGTTGTCGCAGAGCACCGTCACGACGGTATGCCCGGGGCCGAGCTCGCGCGCCACGCGCACGGCCGCCGCGACGTTGATGCCGCTGGTGCTGCCGACGAACAGGCCTTCCTCCCGCAGCAGCCGATAGACGTAGCGCACCGTCTCCGCATCCTCGACGTGCACGGCATCGTCGATCGGCGCGCCCTCCAGGTT
>DASYNV010000252.1:0-6735 GCA_036008365.1 Steroidobacteraceae bacterium
CTAGCAGACACGCGGCAGCGGCAGCGTGCGCACGCCGCACAGTTCCACGGCCAGCAGCGCCAGCTCGTCCCAGGCATCGCCGGTGACCGACAGGTGCTTCGCCATGCGATCGGCGCGCGCGGCACGCGCAATCAGACGCGCGATCGGCAGGCGCGAGCCGGGTGCGCGGCCGCGCAGGCCATCGCTCGCCTGCAGCGCCCGCAGCTCGCGCAGCAGCGCCCACAGCACCAGCGGCGGCTCGGCGCCTTCGGCCTGCAGTCCGCCGAGGATACGCAGCGCGCGTGCGGCATCGGCGCCGCGCACCGCTTCGCCGAGTTGGAAAACATCGTAGCGTGCGCTCTCGGCGCTGCTGGCCGCGACTTCCGCCACGCCAACGCGGGCGCCCGGGGGCGAGAGCAGCGCCAGCTTGTCGATCTCCTGCTGCGCGGCCAACAGGTTCCCCTCGCAGCGCTCGGCGAGCAGCGCCGCAGCCTCCTCATCGAGCGTCAGCCGCACCGCGCGCGCGCGCTGCCGCAGCCACTGCGGCAGCTGTGCGCGACTGATCGGCCAGATCTGAATCCAGGCACCGCGCGCCTCCAGCGCCCGCACCCACTCGGCGCTCTGCGTTTCGCGCTCGAGCTTGCCGGTGATCACGAGCAGCAGCAGATCCTCGCCAGCCACCGCAATCAGCCGCTGCAGCGCCGCGCCGCCCGCGACCCCGGCCTTGCCGGTCGGCAGCCGGATCTCGATCGTGCGCCGGCTCGCAAACAGCGACAGCGACTGCGCCGCCTGCTGCGCATCCTCCCAGATCGAGCCGGCACGCTCGATGAAGAACACTTCGCGCTCGGCAAAACCCGCAGCCCGGGCGCGTGCCCGGATCAGGTCGCCGGCCTCACCAACCCGCAGCGGCTCATCGCCCGATACCAGATAGGCGGGCAGTAGGCGCTGCTCAAGCTGCGCCGGCAGGCTCTCGAGGGTCAGCTTCATCGGTTGTGCTCCATCGCGGCGATATCTTAAGCTGATCCACATGCCGACACTGTTCGAGCGCATCATCCAGGGCGAGCTGCCGGCGAACATCGTCCATCGGGACGATCGCGTCATCGCAATTCGCGACATCCACCCGCGTGCGCCGACGCATATTCTGATCGTGCCGATGAAGCCGATACCAACCGCCAACGATGTCACGAGCGCGGACGAGGCGCTGCTGGGGCACATGTTCGTGGTGGCCGCCGAGATCGCCCGCCGGGAGGGGATCGCCGAAAACGGCTATCGCTTGATCGTGAACTGCAACGCGCACGGGGGGCAGGAGGTCTACCACCTGCACCTGCACCTGCTCGGCGGCAAGCCATTGGGACCGATGGTCTCGGTGTAATGGCCGGCGCCAGGCGCAGGACCCGTACGGTCGCGCGGCCTGCAAGTCCGCTGTATCCCGCGATCCGGCCCTACCAGCGGGCACGGTTGCGGGTCTCGCCATTGCACGAGATCTATTACGAACAAAGCGGCAATCCGGCCGGCAAACCGGCGGTGTTTCTGCACGGCGGTCCGGGCGGCGCCACCGATCCGGGCATGCGGCGCTTCTTCGATCCCCGCCGCTACCGCATCGTACTGTTCGATCAGCGCGGCTGCGGTGCCAGCCGGCCACACGCAGAGCTGCGCGAGAACACCACCTGGGATCTGGTCGATGATATCGAGACGTTGCGCGCGCACCTCGAGCTCGAGCGCTGGCTGGTTTTCGGTGGCTCCTGGGGTTCGACGCTGGCATTGGCCTATGCCCAGAAACACCCCGAGCGCGTGACCGAGCTCGTGCTGCGCGGCATCTTCCTGCTGCGACGCTCCGAGCTCGAATGGTTCTATCAGGACCCGCTCGGCGCCGGATCGATCTTTCCGGACCTCTGGGAGCAGTACCTCGCGCCGATACCGGCATCCGAGCGCGGCGACATGATGCAGGCCTACTATCGCCGCCTGACTTCGGATCATGCCGCCACACGGGCGACGGCAGCGCGCGCCTGGGCGAGCTGGGAAGGCGCGACCAGCTATTTGCGCACCAACCCGAAATACGTGGCGAAATTCGGCGATCCCGACTACGCCGCCGCCTTTGCGCGCATCGAGGCGCACTATTTCGTCAATCGCGGATTTCTCGCGAACGACGATCAGCTGCTGCGCGATGCCAGGCGCATCCGCGGCATTCCCGGGGTCATCGTGCAGGGCCGATACGACATGGTGTGTCCGATGCGCAGTGCCTGGGACCTGCATCGTGCCTGGCCCGAGGCGCAGCTGCGCATCGTGCCCGATGCCGGCCATTCGGCCTTCGAGGCCGGTATTGCACGCGAGCTGGTCGCGGCCACCGATCGCTTCGCGCGCCGGCGGGTGCGGCGTTAGTTAGGAGCCCGCCCGCTCTCAGACGCGCAGTGCGCCCGTCAGGCGCGCCTTTGCATCAATGATGCCGCGCTGCTGCAGCCAGAGCCGCGCGTCGTCGGCGTCCTGCTCGAACCAGGCCCGGCTCGAGCCGAGGCGAAAGCTGTAGCCCCAGGCATCCAGGTCCGCGAACTGGGATTCGCGTCCGATTCCGGTGAGCGCATCGGCCAGCAGCAGTTGCAGATAGCACACCGCGCTCTCCTCGGCGTCGTCGCTGCCGGCATCGCGGTCGAGGCCAGCGCGCCGCTCAGGCGTCACGCAGATGTAGTGCGCGGTCTCGTGCAGGATCGAATGCAGCGGCGTGTCCTGGCGAGCGAACAGCGTGTTGCCCTTGAGGCCCGCCTCGCTCTCGCCCCAGTACGAGCCTTCGATTGCAACATCGGCTGGCACCACGCGCGTATCGAGTCCATAGCCGGCGAGCAGCCTCACAACCGCGCCGCGATCGACATTGGAGAGCCGCAACATGGCGCGCCCGCTGATTGTATCCAGGAGCCCGCCTCAGGCGCCTACAGACTCGAGAGCCGGCGCATGACCACGCTGACCAGATCGTGCGCCAGCGCCTCGCTCAGGATGCGGGTTTCGCGCTCCTTCGCCAGCAGCTGGTTTTCGCTGAAGTTGTAGTCGCGCACCAGCACATGCGACTCGGCCGGAATCAGATCGCGGCCGTTCGAGGTCACCGAGAATTTCAGCGAATAGCTGAGCTCGTATTCGGTCGGTACGTTCAGTGCCGACACGCTCAGCACGCGCTGCGCCGTGGAGTCGTTCAGCACATGAATGATCGTGGCCGATGGGTCGTGGCCGTCCTCATCGATGCGGGTACCGGCGGCGCGCAGCGCCTTGCGCAGGCCGAAGTAGAAATCCGACTCGGTATCACTGGTCTCGATGCGCACCAGCGCGATCGAGCGCGGCAGCGGCGCACTGCCCTGCAGATGAAAGCCGCAGCCCGCCAGAAACGCGGCCAGCAGCACCGGTAGGGCCGCGCGCCGCGAACTCATGTGGCGGCGCTCATACCACGAGGTTGAGCAGTCTGTCCGGCACGTGAATGACCTTTAGCACGCTCTTGCCTGTGACGAAGCGCCGCACGGCCGAATCGGCCAGGGCCGCCTCGAGCGCGCACTCACGCGACGCGCCCACCGGCAGTTTCAGCCGCGCACGCAGCTTGCCGTTGACTTGCACCACGAGCTCGACCATGGCCTGCGCCAGCGCCTGCGGGTCGGGCTCGGGCCAGCGCTCATCGATGACCGCCGTGGCGTGCCCGAGCGCGTGCCAGAGGCTATGGCAGATGTGCGGCACGATCGGCGAGAGCATCAGCACCGCGAGCTCGAGCGCCTCGTGGCGTACGGCGTGCGCGATCTCGCCGCGTTCCTGGTATTGGCCGACGGCGTTCAGCAGTTCCATGACTGCCGCAATGGCGGTGTTGAAGGTGCGCCGCCGGCCGATGTCGGACGTGACCTTGGCCAGCGCCTGGTGCGCGGTGCGCCGCAGCGCCCGCCCCGCCTCCGACGGCGCGGATTCGCCGGCCAGCGCGCGCAGATCGATCTGCGGCAGACTGTCTTCGGCGGCGTGCTCGTAGACCGCCTTCCACAGGCGGCGCAGGAAACGGAACTGCCCCTGCACGCCCTCATCGGACCATTCCAGCGACTGCTCGGGCGGCGCGGCAAACATCGTAAAGAGCCGCGCCGTATCGGCGCCGTATTTTTCGACCAGCGTCTGTGGATCGACGCCGTTGTTCTTGGACTTCGACATCGTGCCGAGCCCGCCGTATTCGACCGATGCATCGTCCTTGAGCGAGACCGCGCCGATCCGCACGCCGTCGGCGTCGAAGCGCGGCTCGACCTCGGCCGGATTGAGAAATTGCCGGCGGCCATCGGCACCGACGCGAAAATAAATCTGGTTCAGCACCATGCCCTGGGTCAGCAGGTTCGCAAACGGCTCGGCCAGCGGCAGCAGCGCCAGATCGCGCATGACGCGGGTCCAGAAGCGCGAATACAGCAGATGCAGGATCGCATGCTCGATGCCGCCGATGTACTGATCCACCGGCATCCAGTAGCGCGCGCGCTGATCGAGTGCGGACTGCTGCTGATCGGCGCAGGTATAGCGCAGGAAGTACCAGGACGAATCGACGAAGGTGTCCATGGTATCGGTCTCGCGCCGTGCCGGCTCACCGCAGCGCGGGCAGCTGCAGTTGACGAACTCCGCGAGCCGCGCGAGCGGATTGCCGCTGCCGTCCGGCACCAGGTTCTCCGGCAGCACCACCGGCAGCTGCGCATCCGGCACCGGCACCTCGCCGCAGCGCGCACAGTGGATCAACGGAATCGGGCAGCCCCAATAGCGCTGGCGCGAGATGCCCCAATCGCGCAGGCGCCATCGCACGCGCTTGCGGCCGAGTCCTTTGGATTCGAGCGCGGCGGCGATTGCATCGATCGCGGCGGCGGACGACAGGCCGCTGTATTCGCCGGAATCGACCAGCACGCCGTAGTCGCTGTACTGCGCCTGCCAGCGCGCACCGACGCGCTCGCGGCTGCCGTCGGCCGGAATGATCACGGTGCGGATCGGCAGCTCATAGCGCTGCGCGAAGGCGAAGTCGCGCTCATCGTGCGCAGGCACGCCCATGACCGCGCCCTCGCCGTACGCCATCAGCACGTAGTTGGCGACCCAGATGGCGATGCGCTCGCCGGTGAGCGGATGGCTGACGTGCAGCCCGGTGGCCATACCACGCTTTTCAGCGCTGGCCACATCGACTTCCATAGTCGAGCCGTGCCGGCACACCTCGACGAACGCCGCCAGCGTGCCGTTAGCGGCCGCCGCCGCGGTCGCCAGCGGATGCTCGGCCGAGATCGCCACGAAGCTGACCCCAAAGAGTGTATCGGCGCGCGTGGTGAATACTTTGAGCGCACCGTTGCTGCCGAGCAGTGCGCGCGTGTCCTCGGCAAAGGGAAAGGCCAGCTCGACACCCTCGCTGCGACCGAGCCAGTTGGCCTGCATCACCCGCACGCGCTCGGGCCAGCCTGGCAGCTGATCGAGCGCCGCCAGCAGCTCTTCGGCATAGTCGGTGATGCGCAGGTAATACATCGGGATCTCGCGCTTCTCGACCAGCGCGCCGGTGCGCCAGCCACGGCCGTCGATGACCTGCTCGTTGGCGAGCACGGTCTGATCGGCCGGGTCCCAATTCACGATGCCGGTGCGCTTGAAGGCGATGCCGCGCTCGAGCATGCGCAGGAACAGCCACTGGTTCCAGCGGTAGTAGCTCGGGTCGCAGGTGGCCAGCTCGCGTTTCCAGTCGATCGCAAAACCCAGCGAGCGCAGCTGCTGGCGCATGTAGGCGATGTTGTCCCGCGTCCAGGTCGCGGGCGGCACGCCGTTGGCGATCGCCGCGTTCTCGGCCGGCAGACCGAACGCGTCCCAGCCCATGGGCTGCAGCACATTGTGTCCCTGCATGCGCATGAAGCGGGCCAGCACATCGCCGATCGTGTAGTTGCGCACGTGGCCCATGTGCAGGCGGCCGGACGGGTAGGGAAACATCGACAGGCAGTAGTATTTCGCGCGGCTCGAATCCTCGCGCGCCTCGAAACTGCCGTGAGAGTCCCAATACTGCTGCGCCGCGCGCTCCACCGCGACGGGTTCGTAACGTTCCTGCATGCCTCAAGAATACACGATGCGCCGGGCGGGGCCGGCGGCCCGCCCGCGCATCGTCGGCCATAGCCGTTATTGCAGCGAGATGGTCACGATCGACTGCTGCGCATCGTGCTGTATCAGCAGCGTGGCCGAGCGGCCGGCGTTCTTCACCGCGCTCTGGAACTGATCGACGCCTGCGATCGCTTCGCGGTTGATGCTCAGGATGACGTCGCCTTCGCGGATTCCGGCTTCGGCAGCCGGACCGTTGGCCTCGACCACCACGATGCTGCCGCGGGTCTTGAGCTGGCTTTTCTCGTTGGCCGTGAGCGCGCGCACCGACAGGCCGATGCGATTGACGACCGCCGTTTCGCCCTGCGAGTTGCCGCCGCCGTTGCGGCGATTATTTGCGATCGAAGTCTTCTCCTTGAGTTCCTCGACCGTGACGCTGATGCGCTTGATGGCCTTGTCGCGCCAGACCTCGAGCTGCGCCGACTGGCCGGGCTTGATCTCGGCGATCAGCGGCGGCAGTTGATCGGAAGTATCGATCGGCTTGCCATTGACGCTGAGGATGATGTCGAGCGGCTCGATGCCGGCTTTGTCGGCGGGACCACCGGACTCGACCGAGGCGACGGCCGCGCCGCGCGGACGATCGAGACCGAAATTCTCGGCGGTGGCGGCCGTGACTTCCTGGATGGTCACACCGATGCGGCCACGGCTCACATGGCC
>DASYNV010000253.1:0-3130 GCA_036008365.1 Steroidobacteraceae bacterium
CCCGCTCAGTATCGCTCGACCGCGACGCTGATGCTCGAACAGGCCTCGATTCCCGATGACTTCATCAAAAGCACCGTCAGAAGCTATGCCGGCGAGCAGATCGATATCATTCAAGGCCGCGTACTGACGGTCGAGGCGCTCAAGGACCTCGTGCAGCAGTACGATCCCTATCCGGACGAGAAAAACCTGGATGTGGAGGCGAAGGCACTGCGCATTATCGAGAATACCTCGCTCGAGCATGTCGATCCGGTCACCTACAAGCCCAAGGAGGAGGCGGCGGCGGTCTCGCTGAACTATCAGAATCCCAACCCGCAGCGCGCCAGCGAAGTGGCGACACGGCTCTCGTCGCTGTTTCTAACGTATCACCAAAAAGCACGCGTAGAAGCGGCCCGAATCGCGACCAAGCTGATCGAGGATCGCGCCGTCACTCTCAGCAAGGAGCTGCAGGAAGTCGATGACGAATACGCGCGCCTGCGCAACGCGAATGGCGGCACGTTACCCGATGACAAGGAAAGCGGCGAAGACGCCCGCTACCGCGCCGAGCGTGACCTGACGGAAATGGAAAAGCAGCTGCGTCTGGCGCAGGAGCAGGAATCTCTTTTGACGATTCAGCTCAGCTCGACCAGCCCGAACCTGCTGGTCGCCCAGGGCGGCGCCACCCAGGGACTGGCCGGGCCGGGCGGTGGGGGCGCGCAGGGCGGGCTGACGGATATCGCGACCGTAAAGGCGCAGCTCGCCGATGCCGAACTGCGCTATACGCCGGATCATCCGGACGTGAAGCGCCTGAAGCGGGCCCTGGCGGCCCTGCAGGCGCAGCAAGGGACGGCCAATGGGGCGCCGCCGGACAATCCCCAATACCGCCAGATCTCGGGTCAGCTGGCTGCGGCCAAGGCAGAAGTGACCGCGTTGCAGGCTGCCACCGCGCGTGCACGTACGCAGCTCGCGCAATACACGGCCAGCGCCAATCCATCGGCAGCGCTCGAGCGCCAGGTCGTGGAGCTGCAGCGTCGGCGTCTGAGCCTCCAAACCGAGTACCAGGCGGTACAGGACAAGCTAAAGAGCGCGCAGCTCGGCCAGGTCGCCGAATCGGGCAAGAACGCAGAGCATTTCGCGCTGCTGCAGTCGCCTTATCCCGCGACGGAGCCTTTTTCTCCCAATCGCATTGGAGTAATACTGCTGGGCCTGGTGCTCGGCGCGGCGCTGACCGGTGCGGCCGTAGCCATCGCCGAAAGCACCGATGCCACGGTGCGGGGCGCGCGCGATATTGTCGGCCTCAACGGCCTGCCGGTACTCGGCAACATTCCCGACATCCTCTTGGCGTCAGACGAAACCCGCAAGCGCTGGGTCTGGGGCTCGATACTGGCCGTCTATGTGGCCGCGATCGCGCTCGATGTCACGGCAATTGGTCAGGCACGTTCGCGTGAACATCAGGCGGAATCCGCAATCACCGTTTCCGCAGCGAGTCAACCGTAATGATCATTCTCGACGCACTGGAAAGAGCCAAGCGGCTGCATGCGGAGAAGACACGCGACGGCCAGGAGCAGGTCGGCACGTCTGCGCAGCCGCGCCGCAAAAAGCTCGAAATCGCGCCTGCGACCCCCGTCGCTACGCTGAATTTCCTGCGCCTGAACTTAAATCGGGAGGTATGCGAGAAGAACCGGGTCCTGATCTCGAGCCAAGTGGGCGATGCGCAGGTGCGCGCAGCGGACTCCTATCGAATTCTGCGCACCCGACTGCGTAACCGCCTGGATACCGAACGGCTCACCAGTTTCGGCGTCATCAGTGCCGGCCCGGACGAGGGCAAGTCGCTGACCGCAATCAATCTCGCGCTCTCGTTCGCCAACGAGAAGCGGCGCAACGTATTTCTGCTGGATCTCGATTTGCGCAACCCCAGCGTCTGCCGTTACCTGGGCGTGGCGCCGCAGGTCGAGCTCGGCAACTGCCTGGCGCGCATGGCCCAGCCTGAAGATGTGTTCTTCACCGTCGGCATCGACAATCTGATTCTGGCCGGCGGCATCGGCAGCCACGAAAACTCATCCGAGCTGCTCGGCGGCACCGGGTTGCCGGAACTGATCGAGTACATACGCAAGTCGGATCCGTACGCGCTCATCATCGCCGATCTGCCGCCGCTGCTGCAGAGTGCGGACGCCATGGTGGTCGCACCCCACCTGACCACCATGCTACTCGTGGTGGGCGAGGGCATGACCCGGCGCGAGCATCTGAGTCGGGCCGCGGAGATGCTCGCGGGCATGACGGTCGCCGGCGTCGTGCTCAATCGGTCGCGCGAAGCGGTCGAGGACTATTACGGTTAGCAATCAGCTCGGTTCAGCGGTGACCGATGGGGCTCTATAGCCGCGAGCGCACGCGCCGTGCGCTGTTTTATACGATCGCGTTCCGCGCCGTGTCGCAGTTGTCCACGATGCTCAGTTTCGTGGTGCTTGTGCGCGGGCTGTCCGAGCAGGGTCTCGGCGTATACAGCCTCCTGTATTCGATCATCCCCGTCATGGGGACCGTCATCTCGCTCGGCCTCGACCAGGTGCTGAAGCGATTTCAGCCCGAATATCTCCAGACCGGCAACACCGCCGCCGCCTATTGGCTCGTCAAGATCGTGACGCGATGGCGCTTCCTGTCGAACGTGGTGCTGCTCGGCGCGCTGCTGCTGTGCTGGAATCTGGTCGCACCGCTGTTCCATCTGACCGATCAGCGCAGCAATTTCGAATTGTTCACGCTGGTCGTGATCCTGTATTCGCAAACAATCATCCTGCAGAGTTCGCTGGCATCGCACATGCTGCAGGGCTACAGCGTGGGCTCGGTCGCGGTGCTGTCGATCGCCAAGCTCGTAAGCTATTTGCTGGTGTGGCAGTTCTTCGTCTTCACACTGCGGGCCGCCATCATCGCCGATATCGGGTCGTACGCGTGCGGCTGGATCTTCCTGTCCGCTGCACACTGGCGCTTCTGTCGTCCTAAGCCCGGCGAGCGTGACTATCATCCGCAACCATCGGAGTTGAAGCGGCTGCAGCGCTACGCCATCGCCAATAACTTCAATGAAAGCAGTTCCCTGCTGCTGCACGTGCAAACCGACAACTTTTTTATCGCCGCGCTCATGAATCCGGTGGCAGTCGGCGCATAT
>DASYNV010000254.1:0-6818 GCA_036008365.1 Steroidobacteraceae bacterium
CTGCTGAAATGGGCATTCCTGGGCGACGTGCTGCGCGAGATCGAGCTGCCCGCGCTGCGCGCCGAGGCCGAGCGGCTGGCGGCCGGCCAGTTGCCTGACGTCCCACCCCTAGGAGCGCTGTCGTGAACGCCATTCCCGCCATGCTCGCCCCGCACTTCGATGTCGAGCGCGTGCGCGCCGAGTTTCCGATCCTGTCGCAGTCCATCCATGGCAGGCCGCTGGTGTATCTCGACAGCGCGGCCTCGGCACAGCGCCCGCTGGCGGTGCTGCGCGCAGTCGAGCATTACGAGACCACGATGCATGCCAACGTGCATCGGGGGGTGCACACGATGAGCCAATGGGCTACCGATGCCTATGAGCGCGCGCGCGAGACCGTGCGGCGCTTCATCAACGCACGCTCGACGCGCGAGATCGTGTTCGTGCGCGGCACCACCGAAGCCATCAATCTGGTCGCCAACAGCTGGGGCCGCGGTCATCTGCGCGAGGGGGATGAAATCCTGATCACGCACCTCGAGCACCACGCCAACATCGTGCCCTGGCAGATGGTTTGCGCCGCCACCGGTGCGCGGCTGCGCGCGGCCCCGATCACCCCGGCCGGCGAGCTCGATCTCGATGGCTTCAAGCAGTTGATCGGCGAGCGCACGCGCCTGATCGCGATCGCGCACGTCTCGAACGCGCTCGGCACGCTGCTGCCGGTGCAGGACATCGTACGGCTGGCGCATGCGCGCGGGATTCCGGTGCTGGTCGATGGCGCTCAGGCGATACCGCATGCCACGGTGGATGTGCGCGCGCTGGATTGCGATTTCTATGCCTTTTCGGGTCACAAGGTCTACGGGCCCACGGGCATCGGTGTGCTCTATGGCCGTGAATCGCTGCTCGAGGCGATGCCGCCCTGGCAGGGCGGCGGCGAGATGATCCTGTCGGTGACGATCGAAGCGTCGACCTACAACGAGTTGCCGGCAAAATTTGAAGCGGGCACGCCTAATATCTCGGGCGCGGTCGGTCTCGGTGCGGCGCTCGAGTACGTCGAGGGGCTCGGGCGCGAAGCCATTGCCGCGCACGAGCATGGCCTGCTCGAGCTCGCGAGCGACAGCCTGGCGGCAGTGCCTGGCGTGCGGCTGATCGGCACCGCGCCCGGGAAGGCCGCGGTGGTATCCTTCACGATGGCCGGCGTTCACCCGCACGACATCGGCACGATTCTCGACAGCGAGGGCGTCGCGATCCGCACCGGGCACCATTGCGCGATGCCGATCATGCAGTACTTCGGCTTGCCGGCCACTGCGCGCGCCTCCTTCGGCTGCTACAACAACGCCGAGGATGTCGAGCGCCTGGTGCAGGCAGTGCGCAAAGTGCGCGAGCTGTTCGCCTGAGCGCTAAGGTGAATGCCACATGGATCTGACAGAGCTTTATCGCGAGGTCATCCTCGATCACAACCGCAGTCCGCGCAATTTCGGGCGGCTCGAGCCGGCCGATGCCACGGCCACGGGCCGCAATCCGCTCTGCGGCGACACGCTCGATGTCACGTTGAGGTTGGACGGGAACCGCATCACCGATCTCAAGTTCGAGGGCCAGGGCTGCGCCATCTCGATGGCGTCCGCCTCGCTCATGAGCGAGGCGGTCAAGGGGCGGCGGCGCGACGAGGTCGAGCATCTGTTCGAGCAGATCCACGGCGTGCTCACCGGACGCGAGCCGCGTGAGCGCCACGATCTGGGCAAGCTGGTGGCACTCGGCGGCGTGGTGCAATTTCCGGCGCGGGTCAAATGCGCCAGCCTCTGCTGGCATACGCTGCAGGCGGCGCTCGCCAACAGCGATACGCCGGTGTCGACGGAGTAAGGCATGCGAGCCTACGAGAACGAGCCGGTCATCATTCAGCGCGACGTCGAAGCCGTCATGGTGCCCGGCGGGCAGCCGATCACGCTCAAACTGGGACTCGCGGGTTACATCACGCAGGCCCTGGGCGGCAGTTTCACTCTCTATGTCGAAGGCAACCTTTATCGCCTCGCCGGCGATCAGGCCGACGCCATCGGCAAGGAAGTCGTGCGCCCACCGCAGTTGCCGCCCGATGCCACCGAAGAGGATGTGCGCGAGCTCGCCTGGCAGCAGATGCGCAGTTGTTTCGATCCCGAGATCCCGATCAACATCGTCGATCTGGGCCTGGTCTACGCATGCGAGGTGACGGCTGGCGCCGATCAGCGCCGCGACATCCGCATCACCTTGACCCTGACCGCGCCGGGTTGCGGCATGGGCGATGTGCTGGTGCAGGATGTTCGCGAGAAGCTCGAGAGCATCCCGAGCGTCGGCCGCGTCGAAGTCAATCTGACATTCGATCCGCCATGGAGTCAGTCCATGATGTCGGAAGCGGCGCGGCTGCAGACCGGCATGACCTGGTAGCGCCGCGGCGGAATGAAACAGCTGCTGCTGTTGCGGCACGCGCACGCCGAGGATGCGCTGCCCGGCGCCGCCGATATCGACCGGCCATTGAGTGTCCGCGGCCGCGCCGAGGCCCTCGATGCGGCCCAGTGCATCGCGGCCGCAGGTCTGCGCTGCGAGTCGTTGCTGGTAAGCCCGGCCCTGCGCACACGTGAGACCGCGACCATCGTCGCCGCCGAACTCGATATCGCCGAGCCGCCGCGCTTCGACGCGGCCCTCTATCTCGGCAACGCCGACGCGCTGCTGACGGCGCTGCAACAGTGCGCCGACGGGCTCAGGACGCTGCTGCTCGTGGCCCACAATCCCGGCTTGAACGAACTCGCACAGCGCTTCCAGGCGACCCCGCCGCTGCTGGAGCTGCGCACGGCGGGTGTATGCCTCATCAGCTTCGACAACAAGGCGCGCTGGGGAGATCTGCGGCCGCAGCTTGCGACCGCGCTCCGACTGCTGCGCTGATGCGTCGCTATTCGACGCTGCAGAAACAGTAGGCGTAGATAGTGTGCGGCGCGCTCAGGCGCGACCAGCGTGCGATCTCGCGATCCAGCGGCGCGATCCGCTGCGCCAGAGCACCCAGGCCGTCGTGCGCCCAGCCAATGCGCTCGAGCAGTCCCTCGCCGGTCGATCGCAGCTGCAACAGCAACTGCTGCGGCCAACTCAGCTCCGGCTCGATGCGGCGCACGCCATAGCTGCCCGTGAGTCCCGCGCGCTTGGCCGCCGACTTGACCGCATCGTCATAGCTGCCGATGCGGTCCACCAGCCCGATGGGCAGCGCATCGACGCCCGCCCAGACGCGGCCCTGCGCCACCGCGTCGACCGCATCGCGCGTCTTGCTGCGGCCCGATGCCACGCGCAGCAGGAATTGCTCGTAGGTGTGATCGACCGTGCTCTGCAGCAGCCTGTTGACGCCCTCGGAGAGCGGCCGATCCAGCCGCACTGCACCCGACAGCGGCGTGGTGCCGACCCCATCCACGTTGATGCCGACTTTGCTCAGCGTGCGATTGAAGGTCGGGATGCTCGCGAACACACCGATCGATCCGGTGATGGTGTTGGCGCTGGCGATGATCTCATCGGCCGGCGCGGCGATGTAGTAGCCGCCGGACGCGGCGACGTCGCTCATCGACACGACCACGGGCTTGCCGGCCTGCTTGAGCGCGCGCACCTCGCGATAGATCTGCTCCGAGGCCAGCACGCTGCCGCCGGGACTGTCGACCCGCAGCACCAGGGCGCGGATGTCATCGCCGAGGCGCGCCTGGCGCAGCAATTGCGCGGTCGACTCGCCGCCGACGTAACCCGGCGGCTGCTTGCCGTCGAGGATCTCGCCGCTGGCAACCACGACGCCGATCGCGGCGCCCTTGCCGCGTAGTTTGTCTTCGGCGCGCGTGCCCCGCAGGTAGTCGCTGACCGAGACCTGGCGATAGGTCTTGCCGCTCGGATCCGCGCCGACGAGGCCGATCAGGCGAACCTCGACCTCCTGCCGGGTCTTGAGGTCGGTAATGAGCGCACTGTTCTTGGCGACCCTGGCGGCATCGCCGCCGGCAGCAGTCACGGTATCGAGGTAACCGGCCGCGTACTGTGACACGGCTTCGCGCTGTAGCTGGCGCGCCGTCGCGACCGACTGGGTGTAGCCGTGCCAAAGCGCACCGAGATAAGCCTCGCTCTCCTGCCTGTCCTCGGCCGACATGTCGTGACGTGTGTAGTTCTCGGCGGCGCTCTTGAACTTGCCGGCGCGGAACAGATGCATGTCGACGCCGAGCTTGTCGAGCGCGTCCTTGAAGAACATGCGATAGCGGTCGTAGCCGTCGAGCAGCAGGAAGCCGAACGGATCGAGATAGAGCTCATCGGCCTGCGCGGCCAGGTAGTACTGGCTCTGCAGGAAGTAGCTGCCGTAGGCCACGATCTTCTTGCCGCTGTGGCGAAAGTCGCCGATCGCCGCGGCCAGCTCCTCCAGCTTGACCTGGCCGGTGCTGTCCATGTCGTCGGTATCGATGAACAGCGCGGTGATGCGCGGATCGGTGGCTGCCGCGCGAATCGCGGTGGTCAGGTCCCACAACAGGGTCTGCGGCTCTCCCGAGCCCTGTGCCTCGTTGATGGCGCGCTCGATCGGCTCGCCGCTGAGCTGCTCGACGATGTTGCCCGAGGGGCGCACCACCAGCGCCGCCTTGTCGGGCAACCGCGGACTGCCCTGGCGCAACGCACCGATGAGGATGCCGAACAGGGCCAACAACAACAGCAGGTGCAGCAAGCGGCGCAGCGCGTCGAGCCCGCGCCACACTCCGAGGAAGAAACGGCCCGCCGGGTGCATCGGAGTCGCGCGCCCCGGGCGCTAGACTTTCTCCTCGATGCGCGCAGCCTTGCCGGTGCGATGTCGCAGGTAGTAAAGCTTGGCGCGGCGCACGCTGCCGCGACGCTTGACTGCGATCTCGCTGATGCTCGGACTGTAGGTCTGGAAGGTGCGCTCCACGCCCTCGCCGTGCGACACCTTTCGCACCGTGAACGAGGAATTGAAACCGCGGTTGCTGCGCGCGATCACCACGCCTTCGTAGGCCTGCACGCGCTCGCGATCCCCTTCGACCACCTTGATCTGCACCACGACCGTGTCGCCGGGCTTGAACTCGGGCACCGTGCGCGTCATGCGCTCGGCTTCGAGTGTGCGAATGATATTGCTCATCGTTGTTTCCTCACTCAGCATTGCGCACCGTCGCGCAGCTCCATCAAAAATTCCGCCAACAGCGCACTGTGCTCGGCATCGAGCGGCGCGCGTCCGATCAGTTCCGGGCGCCGCAACCACGTGCGCCCGACGCTCTGCTTGCGCCGCCAGCGCTCGATCGCCGCATGATCGCCCGAGCTCAGCACCGCCGGCACCCGCCGGCCCTCGAACACTTCGGGCCGCGTGTAGTGCGGCCAATCGAGCAGGCCGTGCTCGAACGACTCCTGCGCGCTCGAACGCTCATCGCCGAGCGCACCCGCTTGCAGGCGCGCCAGCGCGTCGATCAGCACCAGTGCCGGCAGCTCGCCGCCCGACAACACATAATCGCCGATCGATACTTCCTGGTCGACCGCCAGCGACAGCACCCGCTCATCGATGCCCTCATAGCGGCCGGCGATCAGCACCAGGCCCGGCAGTCGCGCCAGTGCCGCCACGCCTCGCTGCGTCAGCGGCACGCCCTGAGCCGAGAGCGCGATCGCTAAGCTGCCGCCCGGCAGGCGCCGCCGTGCGGCCTCGATGGCGGCGCACAGCGGCTCGGGCTTGAGCACCATGCCGGGTCCGCCGCCGTACGGGCGGTCATCGACCGTGCGGTGCGCATCGAGGGCATGCGTGCGCGGGTCCTCGGTACCGAGGCTGATCAGTCCGCGCTCGAGCGCGCGCCCGAGCACGCCGTAGCGCGTGGCATCGGCGATCAGCGCCGGGAACAGCGTGACGACTTCGATCCGCACCGCGCCCTCAGAAATCAGCCGGCCAGTCCACCTCGATCTCGCGCCGCTCGAGGTCCACGCGCCGCAGGTGCGGCGGCCCGGCGGGCACCGCATACTCGCGCTCGCCCTTCACCAGCATCACCACGCTCGGGGGCGCCGACAGGAAATCCTGCAGCGAGCCCAGCACCACCCCTTCCGTGTTGCGCACCGTGAAGCCCACCAGGTCTTCGCGGTAGTACTCGCGCGGCGCCACTTCCGGCAGCGCTGCGCGCTCGATCAGAATCTCCCACTCGCGCAATGACTCGGCGGTATCGCGATCCCCGACCCCATCGAGCGCCACGCGCAGCGCGTGCCCATCCCACTGTCCCTGCAATACGCTCCGCTCCTGCTCCGCTCCCTTGCCGTCATCGCCGGGGGCGCGCAGCCGCCACTGGCGATGCTGCAGCAGCGAATCCGGCGGATCGGTATACGACTGCACCTTGACCCAGCCGCGCACCCCGAAGGGCGCGACCACTCGGCCGAGTACGAGGTAGCGGCTCAGGCGGCGGCGGCCGGGGTCGACGCTTGCCGGCGATAGTTCGCGACCAGCGTGCGCACGCGATCGGACTGCTTCGCACCGCGGGCCAGCCAGTGATCGATGCGCTCGAGATCGAGCTTCAGCTTCGTGTCCTTGCCACGCGCGACCGGGTTGAAATAGCCGACGAGTTCGAGACTCGAGCCACCCTGCCGGACACGGCTGTCAGTGACGACGACGTGAAAGAAGGGCTGGTTGGTGCCACCGCGGCGTGTCAAACGGATTGTGACCATAATCGTATTCGGTGAGGGGTCTAAAAAAGAGCGCGGATTCTACGCAAAATAACCGTGGGTTTAAAGGCTTACGCGAACTACGGCACCGCCTAGCGCCGCCGCGGCAACCCCGGGGGCATTCCGCCGCGAAGACCCGCCATGAGCCGACCCAGCTTGCCGCCCTTCAT